>JAQXRK010000089.1 GCA_029218485.1 bacterium
GGTGCGGCGGTATACGACTGCGGCGGCAGATTGCTGATGCCGTCGTTCATCGACCCACACACGCATTTGGACAAGGCGTTCCTGGAGACGCCGCGCGAGGCCGAGGGGCTGATGGACGCCGTGTTTTTGACCATGGACTATCAAAAGAGCGTGCCGGCCGGGCAGATCCAGGCGGACGTGCTGCGCCGGGGCGCGCGGGTGCTGGACATGGAGCTGCAAAACGGCTCCGCCCTGGTCCGCAGCCATGTGAGCGTCGATGAGATCTGGGGCATGGAGGCCTTTTACGCAAGCTGCGAGCTGCGCCGCCGCTACGCGGGCCGCGTGGACGTGCAGCTCTCCGTTCCCTTCAACGCCGCCTTTGAGGGCGCGTGGGACGAGGCGGTGCGCGCCGGGGAGATCGATTACATCGCCGGCTACCCGACCGTGACGCCCGATCCGCACGCCGCGGTCGACGAGCTGTTCCGGCTCGCGGAGAAATACGCGCTGCCGCTCGACCTGCATGTGGACGAGTCCGATGCGGCGGACATCTCCTGCTTCCGCTATGTGCTCGAAAAAACGATACGGCACGGCATGCAGGGCCGGGTCAACTGTTCGCACGTGACGGCGCTCGCCGCCGTACCGGACGCGGAGGCGGAGGAGGCCATCGCGCTCTGCGCGCGCGCGGGCGTTTCGGTCATCGCATTGCCCTCGTGCAACATGTTCCTGATGGGCCGCGGCGATCGCGGGCTGGTCCGCCGCGGCGTGACGCGCATTGCGGAGCTGGAGCAGGCGGGCGTGAACGTCGCCATCGCTTCGGACAACATCCGCGATCCGTTCCGTCCGTTCGGCAACGGCGATCCGCTCGAGGAGGCGCTGCTTGCCTGCCAGATCCTTTCGCGCGGGACCGAGCGCGGTTTCCGGAGCGTTCTGGACATGATTACCGTCAACGCGGCGAGAACCAGCGGCCGCCCCGATGCGGATCTTTCGGTGGGCCGGCGGGCGGATGTGGTGCTGCTGGACGCGCCGGATGCGAAGCAGGCCGTCATCGAAAACGCTGCGCGCCTGCTCGTCGTCAAGGATGGCCGGGTTGTGGCCGGGACAAAAACCGGGATTTGATTCCAAACGGGAATTTTGGTTGACAACATCAAGCGGGTTGTGTTATGCTAAATACGAAATTTGAAGTATTTTAGCGTATTCAGAATATAGGTATTGGATTACCCCAGATAGGATTGCGTGCCTCGATTCATGCAGATTCCCACACACCCCAGAAAATCGCATAGCCGGGTTGGCACAGACCTGCCCGTACATGTCGTTTTTTGAGGTATTATGTAGCTCGAGAGTGCGGATGAACCATTGGCACGATCTTGGAAAGAAACAAACGATGGTGATGACGACGTTCCTGTAACTCGGGAGAGCATCGAATTTGTTTCAAGCTCGATCCTGGAAAGAAGACAATTCTGACTGACAACCCAAGCGGCGCTTTCCGCGCGCCCGGCTGTCCGAAGGGATCGTCTTTTTTGTTGCAGAGGACGAAGAAACCGGCCAACCCGGCCATCCGCAAAACGGCCCAAAAGCGGCGCTGCAGCTGCCGCACAGGGGACCGCAGGATCGCCGCAGCAACGCCGGTCGGAGACCGGAGGATCGCCCGGTGGGCGGCCTGCGGATAGGAACTCGGGAGAGCGGGAGAGCGCTCGTTCCTGGAAAGAAGATCAATTCTGCCTGACGAAACCGCCCTGCACGGAGGAAACCGCTCCGCGCCGCGCCCGGCCGCCGACGAATGATCTTTTTTTATTGCGTATGCATTACAGACGCCATGTCTGTCGCAGATAAAACCGAGAGAAAGAAGGATAAAACTGTTATGGACAAATCCGCAAAGCTCCTGTGGCTCAGCCAGGAAGACGTTATCGCAACCGGCGTTCTCGATGAGGGCATCGGCCACATCATCGACGCAGAAATCAAGGCGTATTCCCTGATCGCGAACGGCGAGGGCGCAGACCCGGTCGCTCCGCAGGTTCATTTCCAGGGCGAGCAGGCCGGCAACATCTTTGCCATCCATCCCGCCTGGGTTGCCGGTGACGTCAACGTAGCCGGTATGAAGCTTGGCGCACGCGCTCCCGAAAACCGCAAGGTCGGCATGCCGTCCATCACCTCCATCGTGGAGATGATCGATCCCGAGAACGGCCGTCCGTTCTGCATCGGCGATTCCACCCTCATGACCGCCTACCGTACCGGCGCAACGACCGGTGTTGGCGCGCGCTACTTTGCCCGCAAGGATTCCGAAGTCGTCGGTCTGTGCGGCGCGAGCGTTATGGGCCGTCCGCAGATCATGGCCATCTGCAACGAGCTCAAGAACATCAAGGAGATCCGCCTGTATGACCTCTATCAGGAAAAGGCAGAGGCCTTCAAGGCTGAGATGGAGCCGATCATCGGCAAGACCATCACCGTCGTCGACAGCGCTGAGAAGGCTCTGAAGGACGCGGACGTCATCGCCCCGACCACGCTGGTCTCCGCGAAGAACGCGTACATCAAGCCCGAGTGGATCAAGCCCGGCGCATTCTGCTCCAACATCTCCGACAACGACTACACCTTCGACGCCATCAAGAAGATGGACCGCATCTGCTACGACAGCAAGAAGCAGTTCGGCATCCCGGTCACCATGGGCCTCATGAAGGAAGCCGGCCTGCTCAACCCCGACGATTGCGTCCAGATCGGCGACGTCATCAACGGCAAGGCGCTCGGCCGTCAGAGCGACAAGGAGATCTGCTTCTTCACCTCCATCGGCATGGGCATCACCGACCTGATCGTCATGAAGAAGATCTATGACGTCGCGGTCGAAAAGGGCATCGGCACCGAGCTGACCCTCTGGAACTCGCCGCGTTGGGCGTAAGCCAATTCGATGTAAGGGGATACCATCATGCGAGAAAACCGCGAATTGCTGTATGAAGTGCGCTCGCCCAAGACCCTGCTGGAGATGACCTGGCCGGAAGTCGATGCGCTGCGCAAGAAGACCGATATCGCAATGTTGTCCACCGGCGCCGTCGAGCAGCACGGCTACCACCTGCCGCTCGGCTGCGACACCATCCAGAGCACGGAATCGCTGCGCTATGCGCATGACATCCTGCTCGAGAAGTACGGTGTGGAGAGCCTGATCGCCCCGACCATCCAGTTCGGCATCTGCCCCGGCGCCATGTGCTATCCTGGCTCCATCACGCTGAGAACCTCGACGCTGATCGCGGTCCTCGAGGATGTTTGCGAAGGCCTGTATCACCATGGCTTCAAGAACATCATCCTGTTCCTCGGCCATGACGAGAACTATGCGTCCTCCATGGTCGCGGCGCAGAACGTGGTCGATCGCCACAACGACGCCAAGGTCGTCGTCCTGAACCCGATGCCGGCACTCAAGGCCAGCGAGCGCAGCAGCCTCAAGCTGGACAAGAACCCGCGTCCGGACGGTCACGGCGGCGCAGGCGAAGCCTCCCGCGGTCTCTGCTGCCATCCGAACCTCGTCTATCTCGATCTGGCGCAGGATGACCACTGGGATCCGACGAAGGTCGTCGCGAGCGAACCGATCCTCGGCGGCGAACCCCCGCTGCTCGGCGGCGGCGTGTACAACCCCGCCAATGAAGGCCGCAGCTACAGCTACGCCGCGGGCGATCCCGGCCAGACCGGCGATCCCAGCAGCGCAAGCGCGGAAGCGGGCGACAAGGCGTTCACCGCAATGGCAGAGGTCGTTGCGAAGGTCGCGTACAAGCTGTTCGTAGAGGACAAGAAATAAGTCCTGTCCGGAACCGTAACCATCTGCCGCCGTGCCAACGGCGGTGCGGCGGCAGATTTTTCCCGGGTTTCGACGCCCGGTTGCTCTTCAACCACTTGTTGTAAAGGTACGGATTGCTATGCAAAATTCGATCCAGCGTATGGATGGCGTTGCAAAGGTAACAGGGAGGCTCAGATTCTCTTCGGATCTGGTTCTGCCGTCCATGCTGTACGCTGTACCCGTTCTGTCCAGCCAGGTGCACGCAAAAATCGTCCGTGTGGACGATTCCGAGGCGAAAAAGCTGCCCGGCTTTGTCAAGGTTTATACCGGCAGGGATGTGCCGAACAATCGCGTTGGCTACTATCACGATCATCCCGTCATTTGCGACGATAAGGTCCGCTTCTATGGCGATATCGTCGCGGTGGTGGCCGCAGAGACGGAGGAGATTGCCCGTCAGGCCGCCCGGCTCGTCAATGTTGAATACGAAGCGCTGCCCGTCATCGAGACGGTGGAGCAGGCGCTCTCCATGGAGCGCGGCAAGGTCCACGACCAGATGGAGAACAACATCTGCCATCAGATCCACTATCAGAACGGCGATGTGGACGCAGCGTTTGCCAAGTGCAAATATATTGTTGAAAACGAATACACCGTCCAGCAGGCCGATCACTGCTTCCTGGAGACCGAGTGCGGCGTTTCCTCGATGGAGGACGGCAAGCTGGTCATCCGCGCGGGGAGCCAGAACGTGTACTACGACCGCGGCCAGATCGCGGAGGGCCTTGGCCTTCCCGAGGAGCAGGTCGTGGTCATCGCGCCGTATACCGGTGGCGGCTTCGGCGGCAAGGGCGACATCAGCGTGCAGTGCCTGATCGGTCTGGTCACGCTCGATACCGGCCGTCCCTGCAAGATGCACTTCTCCCGCGAGGAGCGGTTTTTGAACGGCGTCAAGCGCCATCCCGGCAAGATCCGCATGAAGACCGGCGCCGATGAAAACGGCGTCATTCAGGCGCACGAGGTCTATGCCGTGCTCGACGGCGGCGCATACACGGTGTTCGGCAACGTGGTGCTCGAGATCATGACCGAGTGCTGCGCCGGCCCGTACCGGTTCCCGAATATCAAGGTCGATACCTATAACGTATATACGAACAACGGCGTCAACGGCGCGTTCCGCGGCTTCGGCGCGGCGCAGGGATGCTTCCCGCTCGAGGGGCAGATGAACGCGCTCGCAAAGGCCATGGGCATGGATTCGATCGATCTGCGCATTAAGAACTGCCTCCGGCAGGGCGAGCGGCAGGGCCTCGGCCATGTGCTGCTCTCCGACACGCGCATGTACGAAACGCTTCAGGCGGCGAAGGCGGACCCGCTGTGGGTCAACCGCGCGTCGTACAAGGGCGAACACAACGGCATCAAAACCGGCGTCGGCGTTGCGGCCGGCATGAAGGGCTACAGCGTCGGCATCAACGGCGCGCCCGACTACAGCTTTGCGCAGGCCGTCATCACCCGCGATGGCCGCATCTGCCTGAGCGTTGCCTGCATCGAGATGGGGCAGGGCTGCTTTACGGTCATGGCGACCATGCTTGCCGAGACCATGAAGGTGCCGTACGAGTCGATCGGCTTCCTCGACCTGTGCAATTCCGACCGGAACGAGGAGACCGGCGCAACCGCCTCCTCCCGCATCACGCATGCGGTCGGTCTTGCGGTGACGGCGGCCGGTGAGGAACTCGTCGACGCGCTGCGCGAGCAGGCGGTCAGGATCACCGGTGCGGCGCCGGAAGCGCTCATCCATGTGGAGGGCGGCTTCGAGCTCGACGGGCGGTTCATCCCGTTCTGCGAGATCGCCGCATCCGCCGAGGTGGACATCATGCGCAGGACGCGCGTTCGCACGAAATACTCCGATCAGCCAAGCGAGGGCGCCCTCGGGCATCCGCATGTGCTCTACAGCTCGAACGTCCAGATCGCGCTCGCCGAGGTCGATACCGCGACCGGCATGGCGCATGTCGATCAGATGCATGTGTATCTTGATGTCGGCCACTGCATGAACCGGACGCACGTCGAGGGACAGAGCGAGGGCGGCGTTGTGATGGGCATCTCCTACGCGCTGCTCGAGAAGATGGAGCGGAAGGCGGCCAAGCCGCAGAACGCTTCCTTCTCCAACTATGTGATCCCCACATCGCTCGATGTGCCGACAAAGATCGAAAACCATATCCTCGAGTTCCCGGAGCCGGCGCATCCGTTCGGCGTCAAGGGCATGGGGGAGAACGCGACCGTTCCGACGGCGCCGGCCGTGGTCGACGCGGTCAACGACGCGCTCGATGCAAATATTGCGGAGCTTCCGCTTTCGCCCGAGCTGCTTGCAGCCATGACGAACCCGTGGAAGGATCCGTCGATAGATAATCAGTAACGTGATGAATGGAGGAGATTGATTTGAGCAACCAGTTCCCGAAGCTCAAACTCGAGGATGTACCGCTGAAAGTCCTTGCGATCTGCGGCAGCCCCCGTAAGGAGAGCAGCTCCCAGATCCTGCTGGACATCGCCGTGGAAGGCGCAAAGTCGGCCGGCAACGTTGAGGTCGAGTACTACAGCATGTACGGTCAGAAGATCAACGGCTGCAAGGGCTGCAACGCCTACTGCCTGAAGAACAAGGACTGCGTCAACAAGGACGGCTTCCAGGAGTTCCTTCAGAAGTGGCTCCGCGCGGAAGCGATCATCTGGTCCTTCCCGGTATACACCATGGGCGGCCCGGGCCAGATGCATGCGCTGCATGACCGCATGGGCGAGGTCCACCTTGCAAACCGCATCGATAAGATCAAGGCCGGCGAGGCCATGCCCCAGTTCATGAAGGCCTGCGGCCTCATCTGCCAGGGCAGCTCCCGCTTCGGCAATCAGGAGATCGTCATGGAGCGCATGATCGACCACCTGCTCACCATGGACTGCATCCCGGTCTGCGGTGATATGCCCCACTCCCACATCGGCGTTCCCGGCCATGTCGTCCATGGCACCAAGCCGCACGATGAGGATGGTCTGCTGACGCAGAGCCGCGAGATCGGTATGCGCGTTGCGCAGGTCGGCAAGATGCTCAAGCTCGGTAAGTACGCCATCGCCGATTCGCTCCGCGACACGTACTTCTGCTCGCCGGACAGCTTTGCAGACACCAAGAGACCGGAGGTGGAGTAACATGGCAGCTCTGACGAATAAAGAAATGGTCAACGTCCTCAAGGGCGAAGACGTCAAGATCAATGTGCTCGTAATCAACTGCAGCCCCAAGGCGAAGAGCAATTCTTCGATCCCGGCGGCAGAAGTCGTCGACCAGCTCTCCAAGTGGGAGGGCGTCACCGTCGATACGTTCAACTTCGCCAACAAGAAGATCGAGTATTGCCGCCACTGCCCGACGCATCCGTGCGTTGTCAACCGGGAGTGCTGCTTCCAGGATGATTATCAGGATTTCCGCTCCAAGTGGCTCTGGGCCGACGGTATCGTCTGGGTCTGCCCGGTCTACCACATGGGTCCCCCGTCGCAGGTTCGCGCTGCGCTCGACCGTCTGAGCGAGGTTGAGTTCGGCAACGTCCACCATCGTCAGCAGACGAAGGGCGGCGACCTGGTCTATCCGAAGTTCTTCAAGGCAGTCGGCACCGTCGTCCATGGCGCCACCCGCTACGGCGGACAGGAGCTCGTTTGCCAGTACTTCGTCAATCACTCCGTCCTGCTCGACTGCATGCCGGTATCCGGCGATATGCCCGAGTGCTACTTGGGTGCTCTCGGCCATTCCCCGAATCCGGAAGCGCTCAAGAACGACACCTCGTTCCTCGCGCAGACCCGTACCGTTGCCAACCGCGTTGTGGAGTGCGCCAAGATCATGAAGGCCGCGCGCATGCTGCTGGTGGACGATCTGGACGAGCAGTGGTTCCCGTCTCAGGAAGCAATGGGTGGTTTCGACAAGGAAGGCTTCATCGCCCGACTTGAGAATCAATAAGCAACATTCGAAACAAACAAGAAAAGGAGAAACTACGATGCCTTACAAACCCAATGACGTCAAGGTCAAGATCCTCGGCGTGTCCGGCAGCCCCCGCAAGGGCCTGACCGACTACCTGACGCAGATGGCCCTCGAAGAAGCCGAGAAGGTCCCCGGTGTCACCACCGAGTTCCTGCCCCTGCGCACGAAGCACATCGAGCACTGCACCCAGTGCGAGTCCTGCCTGAAGCTCACCCCCGGTGAGAAGTATGACCACTACTGCAAGCCGTTCCATGATGACATGGACGAGCTGATGAAGTACTGGCTCCAGTTTGACGGCTATATCGTCGCCTCCCCGGTGTACGACATGAACGTCACCCCGATGCTGAACATCTTCTTCAACCGCTTCCGTCCCCTCTGGCGTGTCTATCGCGGCATTCACCAGAACAAGGTCGGCGGCTCGATCTCCATCGGCGGCACCCGTCATGGCGGCCAGGAGACCACGGTTGCGATGATCAACAACTTCTTTATGTGCAACGAGATCCTGACCACGGGCGGCCCGGCCGGCAACTACTGCGGCGCCTGCGTATGGTCCAAGGATAAGCTCCCGAAGGAATTCGACGATCCGCTGGGCGTCGAGAAGGTTCTGGGCGTCGGCCGCCGCGTTGCGGAAGTCGCGAAGATCCTGAAGGCCGGCCGCGAAATCGTTGGCGATTCCCGTCCGGAGTGGGAGATCTGACGGCTCTGACCGAATCGATCGGGTTCCTTTGCGAATAACATGCCGAAACTGCCTGTCGGAGGGTGCAAGCCATCCCCCGGCAGGCCCGTACACAAACGAAAACAACATTCCCAGGTAGCATGTTGGGGCAGGGTAATCCTGCGAAAATAAATCAAAATGCGAAAGGATGCAAAACAATGAAAAAACGGCTACTCATCATCGCCCTCGCACTGATCATGGTGCTGAGCACTGCGTGCGCCTCCAACCCGGCGCCCGCCACCGATCCGACAACCGCTCCGGTGGAAGCGACTGAAGCTCCCACCACGGAACCCGAAGCCACCGCAGAACCTGCGCCGGCAGAAGAACCGTTCCGCGTAGCTATTCTGCTGCCGGGTCTCATCAGCGATGCAGGCTGGAACGCGGGCGGCTACTATGGCGCACAGTATCTGAACGAGAACGTTGAGAACGTGGAAGCCACGTACATCGAGAACATCACCACCACGCAGGCCGAGGCCGCTATCCGTGACTATGCGGATCAGGGCTACGATCTGATCGTTGGCTGGTCGTTCGACATGGGCGACTACCTGATGAAGGTTGCGCCGGACTATCCGGACACGAAGTTCATCTGGTCTCAGGGCTATATGCAGCTTGAGAACATGGCGACCATCTCCGCGCCGCTGCAGGAGACCGCTTACCTCTGCGGTATGATTGCTGCCGGCATGAGCAAGACCGGTGTCATCGGTTACATCGGCGGCATGGACACCATGCCGATGATCGCGGCCCTCGAGGGCTATAAGGAAGGCGCAAAGGCCTACAACCCGGACATCAAGGTTATCCACGCGTTTGCGGGTACCTGGTCCGATACGGAGCTGGGCAAGCAGACGGCAATCGCCATGTTCGAGCAGGGCGTTGACGTGCTGATGGGCCGCGGCGACGGTATCGCGCTTGGTTGCTTCCAGGCTTGCATCGAGAAGGGCGTGTACTGCTTCGGCGACGTGTCCGACCAGAACGAGCTGGCACCCGAACTGCTGCTCACCTCCACCGGCTGGAACGTCGGCCGCAGCATTGAGCTGGTCATCGAAGCTATCCGTGCCGGCGAGTTCGAGGGCAAAGCCTATGAAGGCGGCATGGCGCTGGGCGTCTGCGACATCACGGACTTCCATGGCCTGCTCCCGGCAGACCTCGAAGCGAAGGTGAACGAGGTTCGCGAACAGCTCAAGAGCGGCGAGCTCGTCATTGAAGCCAAGACCGAGATCAGCGAATAATCGCAAAGAACTTTAGAAACCCATTCGTTTCCCCGCCGCGGCCATCCGCTGCGGCGGGGAAAAAGCTGGAAGACAGCAATTTCAGTTAGGCGGTAGAGATCATATGAGTAACGAATGCATCATAAGATTCGAAAACCTTACCAAGCGCTTTGGCAACAACGTTGCCAATAACCACATCGATCTGGAGATTCACAAAGGACAAATCCACGCCATTCTCGGTGAAAATGGTTCCGGCAAGAGCACGCTTATGAAGATCTTGTACGGCCTGTATCAGCCGACCGAGGGCAACATCTATGTGCGCGGCGAGAAGGTTCGTTTCCCCTCATCCAAACAGGCGATTGAGCATGGTATCTGCATGATCCACCAGCACTTCATGCTGGTTCCTCAGATGACCGTGTTTGAGAACATCATCAGCGGCGACGCCCGCAACAAACGCGTCATCAACAAGAAAGAGCTTGTTGCAGAGATTCTCAAGATCTCTGATATGTTCGGTCTGAAGATCGACCCCGATAAATACATCTACCAGCTCTCCGTCGGAGAGCAGCAGCGCGTCGAGATCGTGAAGGCACTGTACCGCGGCGCCGAAATTCTGATTCTGGACGAGCCGACTTCCGTTCTGACTAAACAGGAAACATTTGAATTACTGCGCGTGCTTCGCATGCTTGTGGATAAGGGCAAGACCGTTATCTTCATCACCCACAAGCTCGAAGAGGTAATGGAGTTCGCCGATGTCTGCACCATTTTCCGTGCCGGTCATAAGATGGGCACCGTGCTCACGAAGGAGACCGATAAGGTCGCACTTTCGAGCATGATGGTTGGGCGCGACGTCGTCTTCCGTGTCAAGAAAGACGAAATCGAGCTGGGCGACCCGGTGCTGAGCGTGCAGAATCTTTCCTTTAAGAATAAATACGGCCGCACCGTGGTCGACAACGTGTCGCTGGAGATCCGGGCGGGCGAAGTCCTCGGCATCGCCGGCGTGGACGGCAACGGCCAGACCGAGCTTTCCGAGCTCATCACCGGCATGGAAAAGCCGTCCGCAGGCAAGATCCTGCTCGCGGGCGAGGACGTCACGAAGCTCAATGTCGCGCAGCGCATCCGCAAGAACCTGAGCTTTGTCCCGGCCGAGCGCAACGGCGTCGGCGCCATTGGCGAGATGCCGATCGTGGACAACGTGATCCTTCGCGACTACAATCAGGCGCCTTACGCAAAGGGCATCGTGCTCAACCGGGGCGAGGCGCTCAAGTCGACGGAGCAGTTCCGCGAACAGTATGAGATCAAGCTGGCCAGCCCCGAAATGCCGGCCGGCCTCCTCTCGGGCGGCAACCTGCAGAAGGTCATTCTGGCGCGCGAGCTCAACCGCAACCCGAAGGCGCTGGTGTGCGTCAACCCGACGCGCGGCCTCGACGTCGGCGCGATCGAGCACGTCCACAACTGCGTTCTGGAAACGCGCAAGTATGGCACCGGCGTTCTGCTCATCTCGACAGAGCTTGAGGAAATCCTTTCTCTGAGCGACCGCATCGCTGTCATTTTCGAGGGCCGCATCATGGGCATCCTGAAGAATGACGAGAACCTGGATATGGACAAGCTCGGCCTGATGATGGCCGGCTCCGATCCGAACTGAGGTGACAGGCATGAAGAAAGAAAAAACTACCGTCTATAGAAAGCCGGCTGACGGCGTGTTCGTCATTCTGCTGACGGCTGTGCTCACGTTCATCGCGTGCAGCCTGCTGCTCAAGCTCTACAATGCGGATCTCGGAACGGCCTACTCGGCCCTGATCCGCGGCGCATGGGGCACCAAGCACAACATCGGCGAAACGCTTTCCAAGGCTGCGCCGCTGGTGCTGGTGGCACTGGGATTCGCGATCGGCGCGCAGAGCGGCATGTTCAACATCGGCGGTGAGGGCCAGATGTTCGCCGGCGCGCTCGGCGCATCGCTCGTGGCGCTGTACCTGCCGGCCGAGACCCCCGCGGTCATCGGCATCCTGCTCGTGTTCATCGCGGGTGCGGTGTTCGGTATGCTCTGGGCGCTGCCCGTCGCCTACCTGAAAACGAAATTCGGCGTCAGCGAGATCGTTATGACGGTCATGCTGAACGAGGTGGCCTCCGGTATCGTGTCGTACCTCGTCAGCGTGCCGATGAAGGATCCCATGACCCCGATCCATCAGTCCGCCATCCTCGGCGCCAACTTCCAGATGCCCACGCTCATCAAGGGCACGAAGGTCCACCTCGGTGTCGTCATCACGCTGGTACTCGTGTTCATCGTCTGGTTCTTCATGAGCCGCAGCACGCTGGGCTATCAGCTCCGGGCCACCGGCCTTTCGAGCCGCGCGGCGCTGTATGCGGGCATGCCTGTGACCTCGATCATGATCCTCTCGCTCATGATCTCCGGCGGTTTCGCGGGTCTGGCCGGTGCGTTTGAGGCGACCGGCGTCCACTACCGCCTGATCGAGGGCGTGACGGGCGGCTTCGGCTTCACGGCCATCATCGTCGCTCAGCTCGGTAAAAACCGGCCGTTCGGCATCGCCGTTGCGGCGCTCGTGTTCGCCAGCCTGACGGTTGGCTCCGCCGCCATGCAGCGCGCGGTCGGCACGCCGGCCATGCTGTCCGAGATGATTGAGGGCCTCGCGGTCATGTTCTTCATCATCAGCGAGTTTGCCGTCAAGCGCGTCCGCAAGGAAATCAACAACAAAGCCATTGCAAAACAGCTTGCAGCGGCTCAAAAAGCGTAAGGAAGGGGGCGCGAACACATGGAAAACGTGTTGACTACCACTTTTGTGACCGGACTCCTGGCCAGCAGCTTTTCGCTTGCAATTCCGCTGCTCCTTGCCACGCTGGGCGAGGTATTCGTGGAGCGCTCCGGCCTGCTGAACATGGGCATCGAGGGCATGATCCTGATGGGCTGCTTCGTCTCCTATATCGGCGCTGTGTACGGCGGCGGTGTAATGATGGGCATCCTCGCCTCCATTGTCATGGGCGTGCTCATCGGCCTGCTGATGGCCCTGCTCACGCTGAAGATGCATGCGAATCAGTCGATCTGCGGCATCGTGTTCAACTTTTTCGCCACCGGCGCCACGGGCTTCTTTAACCGCTACATCATGGGCGTGTCCCTGATTCCGACGACGGTTCAGACGCTCCAGCCGCTGCCGATTCCGTTCCTTTCGGAGATCCCGATCATCGGCTTCCTGTTCAATCAGAACATCATGGCCTACCTGACGGTCATCCTCGTCCCGATCGCGGCCTTCCTGCTGTTCCGGACGAATCTGGGCCTCAAGATCCGCGCGGTCGGCGGCAATGCGCAGGCGGCTGATACCATGGGTATCGACGTCATCAAGATCCGCTCCTGGATGTGGATCGTCGGCGCGGTGCTCGCGTGTCTCGCCGGTGCATACCTGACGCTGACCATCGGCCTGTTCTCCGACGGCATGAGCAACAACCGCGGCTTTATCGCCATCGCGCTGGTCGTGTTCGCCCGCTGGATGCCGTGGAACGCGCTGCTCGGCGCTTTCGTGTTCGGCTTTGCGGACGCGTTGCAGCTGCGCCTGCAGGCGCTCAGCCTGGGCATCCCGTACCAGTTCCTGGTCATGCTGCCCTATGTGCTTACGATCATCGTGCTGATCATCGGCGCCAGCTCCAAGTACGTGAATCCGTCCGTCGTCGCCGTGCCGTATGTGCGCGAGGGCAAGGAGCTCAACTGACAACTGTTGATCGATTGCATCTGACATATTATAATGTTTAGGAGAGGTGACTACTATGAACCTGTTTGATTTGAAAGGCAAGAATGCATTCGTGATCGGCGCCGGCGGTATCGGCACCGCCATCGCGCAGGGCCTGTCCTGGCAGGGCGCTTATGTCGTCGTTGCCGACGTGTCCGAGAAGAACGCCAAGAACGCCGTTGCCAAGATCGAGGCGGACGGCGGCAAGGCCGATTATATCGTAGCCGATATCACGACGAAGAGCGACATCGAAGCCATGTTTGCCGAGATGGACAAGAAGATCGACCGGCTGGACATCCTGGTCAACTCTGCCGGCATCGGCTCCTTCTCCTCCGCTCTTGATATGACGGAAGATGTTTGGAACACCGTTCTCAACCACTTCCTCAACAGCGTGTTCTGGTGCTGCCAGCAGGGCGGCAAGCGCATGGTGCCGAACAAGTACGGCAAGATCATCAACCTCTGCTCCATGAGCGGTATGGTTGCCACCGGCGACGTCGGTTCCAGCTATGCGGCGGCGAAGGCCGGCCTCATCCAGCTCACCAAGAACCTCGGCTGCGAGTGGATTCCGCACGGCGTGAACGTCAACGGCATCAGCCCGGGCATGGTGCGCACCGCGCTCACCGACCCGATGTTCGATCCGAAGATGGGCGGCGACCCCGCGCTCATCGCCATGTATGATTCCCAGATCCCGCTCGGCCGCATGGCGCAGCCGATCGACATGGTGGGTCCGGCGCTGTTCCTCGCTTCGCCGGCGAGCGACTATCTCGTGGGCCAGAACATCGTCGCCGACGGCGGCTACACCTGCCGCTGACGCAGACCGAAAGGAGAAACGTTATGGCTATGGAAGTCGGAACCCTGAATACCATGTTCAAGGCCTACACGCCCGCTGAGAGCGCCAAGAAGATCGCCGCTTACGGCATCCGCAAGGTGCAGCTCGATATGGCGTTCAACGGCCGTGCATACAGCGTGGAAGACCTCACGCCCGCGTTCTGCGACGACGTTCGCAAGGCGTTTGCCGATGAGGGCATCGAGATTGTCGCGGTCAGCGGCCATCAAAAGATCTCGTTCCCGGACGCCGAGCAGCGCGAGGCGGCCAAGCAGAGCTTCCTGCAGAAGCTCGTTCTGCCGAAGCGCTTCGGCTGCAGCGTGATCGTCTCCGAGACCGGCAGCGCAAACCCGGACAATGCGTGGATCGACCATCCCAACAACTACCTCCCCGAGGTGTGGGACGGCGCCGTTGGCACGATGAAGGAGATCTGCGCGCGTGCGGCCGATGAGGGCGTCACGTTCGCGCTCGAACCGCACTTTGGCCAGCTGACCAAGAGCCCGGCCACCCTGCGCCGCATGCTCGACGACGTTGGCGCAAAGAACCTGAAGATCGCGCTCGACATGGCCAATATGGTCACGGCGGACAATGCGGGCGATACCCGTGCGCTCATCGATGCGTTCTTTGACACGCTCGGCGGCGACATTGCGGTCGTCCATGCCAAGGATACGAAGATCGTGGACGGCAAGTCCGTGTTCCTCGGCGCCGGCAAGGGCGCGCTCGACTATGCGTACCTGATCCAGCGGCTCGCCGGCACGGGCTATGACGGCCCGATCCTGCTCGAGTACATCAACGAAGCGGGGATTCAGGATGCTTACAACTTTGTCAGCTCGCTCCTCTAAGAGAAAGAGCGTTCAACGCATTGCAGTCTTGCTGGCAGCCGTACTGCTTCTCTGCAGTCTCGGCTGCCGGGCAAAGCCTGCCCCCAACACGGCGGTGGTGCGCTACCGCAATCAGGGCGTCGTGATGCCCATGGCGTTTGAAAACGTGGTGCGCGTGCGGGAGTATTACGTCCACGGCGAGCTCTATCAGGTGCTTGTCGATCAGAAGGACGCGCTCACGCCCGTCGTGTTCACGCCGTTTGAGATCGTGGATTACACGGCCGGCGAGGGCGTGGAGATCGAGTCTTTTCAGGACAAGGTCTACCACACCTACGACCCGTTCCTCCAGCAGACGAAGAGCGAGATCCGCAAGGCGTTTATCGCCGAGAAGTACCTGCAATACTTCGGCCGCGAGCCCAGCGAGGCGGAATTCAACGAGGAGCTCGAGAAGCTGATCGAAAAGGTGCAGCTTGCCGACCTCGAAGCGCGCATCAGCACCGCCCCCGAGGCGGTCATCTACCGCATCAACACGCTGCGGGACAAGCCGCTGACCGAGGCGGAGGAAAAGCGCGTCATCAAAATGCTGGAGCGCGGTCAGACGGCGGACGAGATTACAGAGGCGTTTACAAAATGAGCAAGATTACGTTCAACCTTAACGGTGAGACCGTTACCATCGAAGAAAAGCCCGGCGAGGTGCTGGCCGATATGCTGCGTGAGCGGCTCGGCCTGACCGGTACCAAGGTCGCCTGCCGCGAGGGCGAATGCGGCGCGTGCACCGTGCTGCTCGATGGCGAGCCGGTCGATTCCTGCCTGGTGCTCGCTTCGCAGGCGGACGGGCATTCCGTTCTGACCATCGAGGGCCTCTCGAAGGAGGGCGAGCCGCTCGATCCGGTGCAGCAGGCGTTTCTCGATGTGGGCGCCGTTCAGTGCGGCTTCTGCACGCCCGGCATGGTGCTGTCGGCCAAGGCGCTTTTGAACAAATGCAAGCACCCGACGCGGGAGCAGGCGGCTCAGGCGCTCTCCGGCAATATCTGCCGCTGCACGGGTTATGTCAAGATTGTCGACGCGGTGATGGCCGCGGCGAAAGCAATGGAAGAAAAGGAGAATTGAAACATGGCAAAGGAAGTACCGTTTTTCCTCAAGCCGCTCGCCGAGTCCGACGAGAAGCTGTATGCAATCGTAGATGAAACGCTGGGTCTGGTGCACTGTGAGGGCGCGCTCGAGCCCAAGTACAAGCACCTGATGTCGATGGTCGCGGATGCGATGTGCCACCACACCAGCGGTGCGGTCGCCTGCGCAAAGGAAGCCATCGAAGCCGGCGCCACGAAGGAGCAGGCCATTGAGGCGCTGCGCATCGTGTTCTCCGCCGCGGGCCTGCCGATGGTGATCGAGAACCTGGCCGTCTACAAGGCGATTCAGGAAATGGATTGAGCAGCGAAGAGAAGGAGAAAAACCATGAAGTACGAAATCGAATTTTTGACCAAGAAGCTCTACAGCGGCGTTGTCAGCGACGTGCTGGATCAGATGGGCTATCGCAACCAGACCCTCGCCGGCGGCATTCACGGCCTGACCGATGAGACCGTCATCTGCGGCCCCGCGTTCACCAGCATCGGCAATACCGTGTATACCATGCCCGAGGATCCGCTCACGGCGCAGTGCAAGGTCGTTGACCAGCTCCAGCCGGGCGAGGTCTATGTTCTGGCCACCCGCGGCGAGTACAACTGCGCCGTGTTCGGCGAGCTGTTCGCCACGGCGGTCCAGCAGCGCAAGGGCGTTGGCGTGCTGCTCGACGGCATGGCCCGCGACCTGAAGGCGCTCAAGGAGATGAACTTCCCGCTGTTCTATCGCGGTGCGAAGCCCACGACCTCGAAGGGCCGCTGCGAGATCAACGAGTGCAAGCTCCCGGTCATGATCGACGGCGTTCTGATCAACCCCGGCGACATCGTGTTCGGCGATATCGATGGCGTTTGCATCGTCCCGCAGGACATTGCAGACGAGGTGTTTGAGCGCGCCATCGGCCTCATCGAGAATGAGAACACCGTCCGCGCAGGTCTGCACAACGGCGCTTCCCTCGAAGAAGTCTACAAGAAGGTCGGCGCGATCTAACGGTGGCCGACCCTCCGATAGCCCTGTCGCGGTCCCCGTATTACCGCACGGCAATACAGAGAGGAACGTACAGAAACGGCAGCATCCATGGATTACCGGCGCGCGTTCGGCGCGCGCCGGCGATCCTTGAGCAGGAGGGAGACCCATGAAAAGCGAACAGACGCAGGGAAAGCATTCCGCACAGTGACACATGGGTCGGGCGACCGGACCGTGCGGTCCCCTGTGCGGCATTTTCTTTCCGGCGTGTGCGCTGATTCCGCCCGAACCGGGCCGGGGCGAAGCGGCCCGGTCGGCGGGCACATTCCAAATTTTTGCGGTAAAGCGGAGAACATCCGCAAGAGCGCATCCGGCCTGTCCGGCACAGCGGTGACGGGCGTCAGGAGAGCAGCCCTTTTCCGGTGAGCGGCGCAACAGGTGCGCCCGCGCACATTGCCGCTGAGCAAAACCGTGCCGCACCGGCGCGGCAACGAACGAGGAGGACAGAGACATTCCATGCAGATGGCAAGCTACATTCGCGTTTCCACGCTGGAGGAAGCGCTTGCGGCCTTCCGAGCGGCCGACGGCCCGGTGCTGTACTTTGCGGGCGGCACGGATATTCTCGTAAAGGCGCGCGAGGCGGAGTGCTATGCCGACCGCCATGTGATCGATATCTATGGCGTGGAGGAGCTTCGCGGCGTTTGGGACGAGGGGACCCGGCTGAAGATCGGCGCGCTGACGACCCATACCCAGATTGCGGAAAACCCGCTGATCCAGCAGTACGCCAAGATCCTGTCGCTCGCTTCGGCGACGGTCGGCTCGCTGCAGATTCGCAACCATGCGACCATCGGCGGCAACATCGGCAACGCGTCCCCAGCGGCGGACACGCTTTCGGCGCTGGCGGTGCTCGGCGCCGAGGTGGAGATTCGCCGTGGCGATGAAACGCGCGTATTGCCGCTGTATGATGTGATTTTGAAGCCATACCGGACGAGCCTTGAGAACGGCGACCTGATCACCGCGGTGTATGTGAACAAGCTACCCGAGGGCTGCGTCAGCGATTTTTACAAGCTGGGGCGCCGCCGCGCGCTGGCCATCTCCCGCATGACGGTCGCAACGCTGCTCAAGATGGACAAAAACGGGGTGGTCGAATACTTTGATATGACGCTGGGCGCAACGTTCCCGCGGCCGCAGCGCTTTGACGATATCCCCGGCCTGCTCGTCGGCAAAAAGCCGACCGAGGCGGACATCGCTGCCACGGCCAAGGCCATGGCCGACAAGATCCCCGAGATCGCCGGTATCCGGCACTCGACGAAGTACAAGCAGCCCGTTGCCGAAAAGCTCGCCGAGCGCGTTTTGCGCCGCCTCATCCTCGGCGAGGATTGAGCATCGATACCAAGCGCCGCGGATGGCTCCGCCGACAGCTGGCGTACCGGTCCGGAAGCGTATCAAGCAGCGGTACGGAAAGTGAGGGCCCGCCCATCGCCGCGCAGGCTCTGCGGGCGACCGGGCAGGCGGGAAGCGAAAGTCGCTGACCAGGAGCGCCGCCCGGCAAGAGCGAAGCACAAAGACGGGGAGGACCGCGTTTTCCCCGGACTACCGATACAGAGCGCAGGTGCAAGCGAAAGGAGTACGAACCATGCTGGATCTATTGCTGAAGAACGCGCATGTGTATGCGCCGGAGGATTTGGGCGTCGTCAATGTCGGCATCGAGGACGGCAGGATTGCCTTTGTCGGCAGTGAGGAGCAGGCGGCCGCGCGGACGATCAACTGCGGCGGCAACCCGGTGCTCCCCGGCGCGATCGAAACGCACGCGCACATGCTGCTGCCGTTCGGCGGTACGCACACGATGAACGATTTTTACGACGGCACCATGTCCGGCGCCATCGGCGGCGTGACGACGCTGATCGATTTTGCCGATCAGGTGCACGGCGGTACGGTTACGGAGGCGCTCGAGGCGCGTCTGGAACTGGCAAAGGAATGCGCGGTGGACTACTCGTTCCACTGCACCATGACCGATATCAACGAGGCGAGCCTTGCGGAGATCCCGGCGCTCGTTGCGCGCGGCATCACCTCGTTCAAGTTTTACACGGCCTACTCCGCATCCGGCCTGTATGTGCCGGCCGACAGGATGACCGAGGCGTTCCGGCAGGTCGCGGCCTGCGGCGCGCTGGCCACGGTACACTGCGAGACGGAGGATGAGGTGCTCGCGGCGACGAACCGGCTCATCGAGCAGGGCAGAACCTCCATTGCGGATTTCTCCGAAAGCCGCCCGGACGAGAGCGAGGAGAGCGCCATAGCCGGCGTGATCGCCATCGCGAAGAAGACCGGCGCAAAGCTCCTCATCCGGCATGTTTCCTCCGCGGCGGGCGCGCGGCTGATCGCCGAGGCGCAGGCGGAGGGGCAGACGGTCATTGGCGAGACCTGTCCGCACTACCTGCTGCTCACGCGCGATGTGTACCGGCAGGAGAACGGCGCGGAATACATCTGCAACCCGCCGATCCGCGGTGCGGTCGACCGCGACGCGCTCTGGAAAGCGCTCGAAACGGGCGTGAAGTTTACGATCGGTACGGACGACTGCGCGTTCTATCTCGCGCAAAAGCACGTGTCCGATCGGTTCTATGAGGTTCCCGGCGGTATGCCGGGCATCGAGACGCGCATGCCGATCCTGCTCACGGAGGGCGTGGCGAAGGGGCGGCTCTCCTATGAGCGCCTGGCGCACCTGACGTCGACCGACGTTGCGAAGATGTATGGCATCTACCCGCAGAAGGGCCGCGTGGCCGCGGGCTGCGACGCCGACCTGATCCTCGTCGAGCCGTGCGCGCCGTACCCGCTCACGATCCGGGATCTGCACGAAAAGACCGATTACACCCCGTTTGAGGGGCTGATGCTCCAGCAGCGCATTCGCATGACGATTGCGCGGGGCCGCATTGTGGCGGAGAACGGTGCGTTCACCGGCCGCCGCGGCGATGGGCGGCTGCTCCACCGCGGCCTGCCCGCTTCGGTGGAAGCGCTGTAAGCGCGGCTTCACCCGGCGAGAGCACGGAACGAGAGAAGAAACCCTGTCCCGCGCGGCGATGGCGCGCGGGGCTGCGTACAAACAACTTCAAATTCATACGCGGCGGTCATCCGCCGCAGAAAGGCATGGTCATTCTATATGGGTCGAAATGAAGTCATGATTTCGCTCACACAGGCACTCATCCGCGCCAAGAGCTATTCCGGTCAGGAACGGCAGGTTGTGGACACCCTCACGGAGTTCTTCCGCCAGAACCACTTCGACAAGATCACCATCGACGATTACGGCAATGTCATCGGCAGCGTGTACGGCAACCGGCCGGGCCCCGCGATCCTGTTTGACGGCCATATCGACACCGTTCCGGTGGTCGACCCGAGCGTTTGGACGCACGATCCGTTCGGCGGCCAGATCGAGGATGGCTGCATCTACGGCCGCGGCACGTCCGATATGAAGGGCGCCGTGGCGGCGATGAGCTGCGCGATCGCGTCCTTCGTCAAGGACAACGGGCGCGATTTTGCCGGCAGCATCCACATCGCGGGCGTGGTGCACGAGGAGTGCTTCGAGGGCGTTGCGGCGCGCGCCATCAGCAAGGCGGTGCAGCCGGATATCGTCGTGATCGGCGAGGCGTCCGAGCTGAACCTGAAGATCGGCCAGCGCGGCCGCGCGGAGATCAAGATCGAAACGTACGGCAAGAGCGCGCACTCGGCCAACCCCGAGAAGGGCGTCAACGCCGTGTACTCCATGTGCCGCCTGATCCCGCGCCTTGCGGAGATCGAGCCGCCCACGAACCCGCGCCTCAACAAGGGCATCATGGAGCTGACGGACATCCTGTCCTCGCCGTATCCGGGCGCTTCCGTCGTGCCGGATCTGTGCACGGCAACGTATGACCGCCGCCTGCTCCCGGGCGAAACGAAGGAGAGCGTGCTCGCGCCGGTGCTCGAGGTCATCAAAAAGCTCGAGCAGGAGGATCCGCGCTTCAAGGCCAAGGCCTACTTCGCCGTCGCGGAGGAGGAGTGCTACACCGAGAACAAGATCACCGGCGAACGCTTCTTCCCCGGCTGGCTCATGGACCCGGAGGAGGACTACATCCGCAAGATTAAGGCCCGCATGGACGAACTGGGCATCAACCCGCGCCTGACGGAGTACAACTTCTGCACCAACGGCAGCCACTACGCCGGCGAGGCGGGCATCCGCACGATCGGCTTCGGACCGTCCCGCGAGAACCTCGCGCACACGGTGGATGAGTATGTGGAGATCGAGCAGCTGGAGAAGGCCATGCTCGGCTATATCGGCATCATGGAAGCATTGCTCAAGGAGGACTAAATCATGAACGAAATTCTGAACAGAATCGGCGAGCTGGGCATCGTTCCGGTCATCAAGATTGAGGATGTCGCCAAGGCGCAGCCTCTGGCGGAGGCCATGTGCGCGGGCGGTCTGCCCCTTGCGGAGATCACGTTCCGCACCGCGAACGCGGAGGAGTCGATCCGCAGCATCGCCAAGAACGTTCCCGACATGCTCGTCGGCGCCGGCACGGTCATCACGACCGAGCAGGTTGACCGCGCCATCGACGCGGGCGCGCGCTTCATCGTGAGCCCCGGCTTCAACGAGAAGGTCGTGCAGTATTGCCAGAAGCGCAACATCCCGATCACGCCGGGCTGCTCCAGTCCGTCCGATATCGAGCGCGCGATCGAGAACGGCCTCGAGGTCGTCAAGTTCTTCCCGGCGGAGGCGGCGGGCGGCCTGAAGTTCATCAAGGCCATTGCCGCGCCGTACGGCAAGATGAAGTTCATCCCGACCGGCGGCATCAGCGTCAAGAACCTGAACGAGTATCTGGCGTTTGACAAGATCCTCGCCTGCGGCGGCAGCTGGCTCGCTCCGGCGGATATGGTTGCGGCGGGCGACTTTGAGGGCATCGCCAACATCGTGCGCGAGGCGGTTCAGCTCGTGCTCGGCCTGACGATCAAGCACATCGGCATCAATGAGGCGGATGCGGACAGCTCCCTCAAGACGGCCGGCAGCTTTTCCGACCTGCTCTATACGCCGGTCAAACAGGGCAACAGCTCGAACTTCGCCGGCACGCTGGTCGAGGTCATGAAGAAGCCCTTCCTCGGCAAGAACGGCCACATCGCGCTCGGCGTCAACAGCATCCCGAGAGCGCTGGCCTACATGGCGGCGCACGGCTTCGATGCGGATATGGATACCGCCAAGTATGATGAAAAGGGCAACCTCAAGACCGTCTACCTCAAGGGCGAGATCGGCGGCTTTGCGGTCCACCTGCTGAAGAACTGAACAATGGCCGGAGCGGCGCAGCCGTCTCTCAGCACGCCGCTTTCCCGGCTTTTGGTCACCCCAATGACAGTATTTTGGAGGAATAATCGATGAAACGCGTTGTAACATTCGGTGAAATCATGCTGCGCCTTGCGCCCCCGGCCTATGACCGCTTCGTACAGGCGGACAGCTTCACCGCGATCTACGGCGGCGGCGAAGCCAACGTCGCCATCTCCCTGGCCAACTACGGCGTGGACGTGGCGTTCGTCACGAAGGTGCCCGCCCACGAGATCGGCCAGTGCGCCGTGAACACCCTGCGCCGCTATGGCGTGGATACCTCGAAGATCGTCCGCGGCGGCAACCGCCTCGGCATCTACTTCTGCGAGAAGGGCGCGTCCCAGCGCGCTTCCAAGGTCATCTATGACCGCGCCGGCTCGTCCATCGCGGAGGCCGACCGTTCCGATTTCGATTGGGACAGCATCTTTGAGGGCGTGGATTGGTTCCATTTCACCGGCATCACGCCTGCCATCTCCGACAAGGCAGCCGCCCTGTGCAAGGACGCGCTCATTGCTGCGAAGCAGCGCGGCATCACGGTCAGCACCGACCTGAACTACCGCAAGAAGCTCTGGACGCGCGAGAAGGCGGGTCAGGTCATGGGCGAGCTGATGCAGTATGTGGATATCTGCATCGCCAATGAGGCCGATGCTTCCGACGTGTTCGGCATCCATGCCGATAACACCGACGTGACCAAGGGCAAGCTCGACCACGCGGGCTATGTGAGCGTGGCCAAGCAGCTCACCGAGCGCTTTGGCTTCAAGAAGGTGGCCATCACGCTGCGCAGCTCCATCTCCGCAAACGACAACGAGTGGGCCGCCATGCTCTATGCCGATGGCGAGGCGCACTTCTCCCGCAGCTATCCGATCCACATCGTTGATCGCGTCGGCGGCGGCGACAGCTTTGGCGGCGGTCTGATCTATTCGCTGCTCAACGGCAAATCCGACGAATATGCGCTGGAGTTCGCCGTGGCGGCCAGCTGCCTTAAGCATACCATCGAGGGCGATTACAACCTGGTCTCCGTGGCGGAGGTTGAGGCGCTCATGGGTGGGGACGGTTCCGGCCGTGTACAGAGATAACGAGGAGGAACATTCATGAGAATCAAGCAGGACCTTTCCATCGACTTTTGCGGAAAGCACTTTGTCAATCCGTTCACCATCGCGGCATCCCCGCCGTCCGACAAGCGCGAGCGCGTCGAGCGCGCGTTTGAAGCGGGCTGGGGCGGCGCGGTGTTCAAGACCACGTCCGTCGAGTCCGAGCCGGTCGATCTCGTCTACCCGATGATGGGCGCCCTCCCGTACAAGGATCGCCGCCATTCCGCGTTCTACAACATCGACCTGATCTCCGAGCGCCATATCGATGAGATCTGCAGCGATATCCGCTACCTGAAGGCGAAGTTCCCGGATCGGATGCTCATCGGCAGCATCATGGCCGGCAGCCGCGCCGAGTGGGAAGAGCTGGTCACGAAGCTCGAGGACGCCGGCGTCGATATGATCGAGTGCTCCATGTCCTGCCCGCAGGGCGAGGGCGACGGCACCATCCCGGTCAACGATCCCGCGCTCACGAAGGAAGTCACGGGCTGGATCAAGTCCGCACTGCGCAAGAACACCCCGATCATCGTCAAGCTCGCGCCGGTCGTCACGGACATCGTGGCCATCGGTAAGGCAGCAAAAGAAGGCGGCGCGGATGCGCTCTGCGCGATCGATACCGTCCGCTGCTTCCCGGGCATCAACCTCGATACGCTCGAGCCGAAGCTGAGCGTGCAGGGCAAGTCCACGTTCGGCGGCATGTCCGGTCCGGCGGTCAAGCCCGTTGCGCTCGCGTGCATCGCGGACCTCTCGGCAAATGTCGGCCTGCCCGTCGCGGGCGTCGGCGGTCTGACCACGTGGCAGGATGCCGCGGAGTTCCTGCTCCTCGGCGCCAGCAACCTGCAGGTCTGCACGGCGATCATGCGCTACGGCTTTGAGATCATCGACGATCTCAAGACGGGCCTTGCCAACTACATGGCCGAAAAGGGCTTCCATTCCCTCTCCGAGATGGTCGGCAAGTGCCTGTCCACCTTTGAAGATCACGAGAAGCTCGACCGCACGATCAAGATGGTCTCGTCCGTCAACCCCGATACGTGCATCGGCTGCAACAGCTGCTACATCGCCTGCCGTGACGGCGGTTACAACGCCATCAACCTCGGCGATGTCCGCCCGTGGATCGATGAGACCAAGTGCCGCGGCTGCGGCGTGTGCCAGTCGGTCTGCCCGGTCGAGGGCTGCATGGTCCTGAAGCGCAAATAAGGAGGAGGCAAACACATGGAAAAGAAGATGTATATGACCGAGGCGCAGGCGCTGTCCGAGGCCAACCGCTGCCTCCACTGCTATGAGGCGCCCTGCAAGAGCGCTTGCCCGGCAGGCGTGAACGTACCCCAGTTCATCAACCGCATCGCCACCTGCGATTGGGTCGGCGCAGCGCAGACGATCAAGGAGAGCAACCCCCTCGGTCTGGTCTGCGGTCTGGTCTGCCCGAGCGCGGAGCTGTGCCGCAAGGACTGCAACTGCGGCAAGCTCGGCGAGTCCATCCGCATCTCCGATCTGCAGGCATACGCCATGCAGAAGGCGGTCGAGCGCGGCAACAGCTGGACGGCAACGGCCGACAGCAAGAAGGACGCCCGCGTGGCGGTCATCGGCGGCGGCCCGAGCGGCCTCGTCGCGGCGGCGCTGCTGGCGGCCAAGGGCTATGGCGTGACGCTGTTTGAGAAGGCCGACCATCTCGGCGGCGTGCCGATGGATGAGATCCCGAACGAGCGCCTCGATAAGGCGATGTTCGACAAGGAGATCGCGCAGCTGCTCTCCGGCGGCGTCGAGGTCTGCCTGAACGCAACGATCGATGCGGCCAAGGCGGCGGAGATCTCCGCGCAGTATGACGCGGTCTATGTGGCCTGCGGTCTGGGCGACCCGTACGCGGGCTTTGAGACGGACGCCGAGGGCGTCATGAGCGCCGAAGCGTTCCTGCGCCTCGCCAATTCCGGCAAGCTGACCAGCGTGTCCGGCACGGTCTTCGTGCAGGGCGGCGGCAACACGGCTCTCGACGCCGCGGTCACCGCAAAGAAGCTTGGTGCGGAGCGCTCCATCATCTGCTACCGCAGAAGCCAGGTTGAGATGCCCGCGTGGGAGGACGAGTTCGTGTCCGCCGTCAAGGACGGTGTGGAGTTCCTGTTCCAAACGCAGGTGCTCGGCGCGGATGAGAAGAACGGCAAGGTCGCCGGCGCGGTGCTCGCACCCGTGGCGCTCGGCGAGGCCGACGCATCCGGCCGCCGCAAGCCCGTCGTGCAGGAGGACAAGCAGTACACGGTCGCGGGCAGCATGATCCTGACCGCAACCGGCAAGAAGAAGAACGCGGAGCTGCTCCGGGCGTTCGACGCGGACAAGACCTTTGTCGGCGGCGACGCGCAAAACGGCGGCGCAACGGTCGTGCAGGCGGTTGCCGAGGCCAAGAAGGCCGTTGAAGCGATCGACAGCAAGCTCTCGAAATAAGGAAACGGAGGCACCGACATGGCGATTACCGTTTATAAAAACGCAAAGATCTACACGATGGACGATGCAGCGCCGTATATCGCGTCCGGCTACTTGACCGTTTCGGACGGCAAGATCACGGATATCGGCTGCATGAGCCAGTACAAGCGCCCCGAGGGCGCGGCCGAGACGGACCTGCACGGCATGGTCGTCCTGCCCGGCTCCATCCACAGCCACAGCCACTTCTACGGCCAGTTCATCCGCGGCTGCTATACGCTGACCGAGCCGATGGCCAACTGGCAGCAGATTCTCGGCCGCATGTGGTGGAAGGTCGACAAGCTGCTCGATGACGAGATCAACTACTACAATGCGATGATGGGCCTCATCGAGGGCGTCGAGATGGGTACCACGACCTACATCGACCATCAGGCCAGCCCGAACCACAGCCTCGGCTCGCTCGAACTGATCGAGAAGGCCGTCAACGAGGTCGGCGCGCGCGCGTGCCTGTGCTATGAGGTCACCGACCGCGACGGCAAGGAGCGCTGCGAAAACGGCATCCGCGAGAACGTGCAGTTCATCAAGGCGCATCAGGGCGACCGCAGCGCGCTCGTACAGGGCACGTTCGGCCTGCACGCCTCCTACACGCTCGAGAACGATACGCTTGAGCG
Source organism: bacterium (assembly GCA_029218485.1). Classification (GTDB taxonomy): domain Bacteria; phylum Bacillota; class Clostridia; order Christensenellales; family CAG-138; genus Aphodomorpha. The sequence continues at coordinate 26,611 of JAQXRK010000089.1, forward strand.
CTGCGCGGCGGAAGCCGCGGCGCTGGGCGTGGGCTTCCACATCCACGTGGCCGAGGACAAGGCGGACGTGTACGACAGCTATCGCCGCTGCGACAAGCATGTCGTCAACCGCCTGAATGACTTCGGCATCCTCGGCAACAAGACGATCGCGGCGCACTGCGTCAACGTCGGCCCCGAGCAGTGGAGCATCTTCAAGGAGAACGGCACCATGGTCGCGCACAACCCCGAGTCGAACATGAACAATGCCGTCGGCATCGCGCCCGTGTGGCAGATGCTCAACGATGGCGTGTGCGTCGCGCTTGGCGGCGACGGCTTCGTGTACGATTCCTTCAAGGAGCTGCAAATCGCCGTGGTCGCGCAGCGTGCGCACGCGGGCGATCCGCGCGTGATGGGCGGCGACGCCTCCGAGCGCCTGCTGTACAAGAACAACTTCAAGGTTGCATCGACGTTCTTCGATAACGTTGGCGCACTGAAGGCCGGCAATGCGGCGGACTTCATCGCGGTGAACTACAGCGCGCCGACGCCGCTCAATGAGCACAACCTGTTCTCGCACCTGACGAGCAACTTCTCCGGCAACGTCGATACCGTCGTCGTCAACGGCAAGGTGCTCAAGAAGAACGGCGAGCTCACGACCGTCGATAAGGAAGCGGTGTTCGCAAAGTGCCGCGAGCATGCCGAGCGCCTTTGGAAGATGATCTGAACCGAATCCTGACAAATCGAAAACCGGCTGGCCCATGCGGTCCGGCCGGTTTTTGCATGCCCCGAATGCACCGCCCGGTGC
>JAQXRK010000090.1 GCA_029218485.1 bacterium
GCTCGTACTCGGCGGCGATTTTGAGCTGTCCGCCACGCGCCATCTCATCAAACCGCTGGCGGTCGGCGTCAGCATGCGCCTGCTGGTCGTGCCCATCTCGGCCCTGCTGCTGGCGCACCTGCTCTTCCCCGATTTTACCGGTGCAGAATACGCCGCGTACCTCGCGCTGTTCGGCACGCCGGTTGCGGTGAGCAGCGTGGTCATGGCCGCGGAGATGGGCAGTGACAAGCAGCTGGCCGGCCAGCTCGTGGTCTGGACGACGGTGTTCTCCGCCGTGACGCTGTTTCTCCTCATCGTAGCGCTCAGAAGCCTCGGCGTCTTCTGACACAAGCGAAAAAACGCCCGGCATCCGAACGGATGCCGGGCTGTTTGTTCCTCCAGCGGCAAAAGGGCCGGTTATTCCGGGCAGATCGATTGCGCCGCGCACGGCAGGCACGGGCGCCTGGGGCAGCCTCACGCCCCTTTGAGCGTGGCGATCTCAGCGGCATAACCGGCCAGATCCGGCTGCGGCGTTTCCAGCACGAAGGGCAGATTGCGGAGCGCCTCGTGCCGCGTTACGGCAAGGAGCGCCTCAAACCCGATCTCGCCCTTGCCGACCGGCGCATGGCGGTCGCGGTGGCTGCCGCACGGCTGCATGCTGTCGTTGAGATGCACCGCGCGGAGCCGCTCGAGCCCGATCGTCCGGTCAAATTGCTCGAGCACGCCGTCCAGATCGTTCTTCAGGTCGTACCCCGCGGCGAACACATGGCAGGTGTCGAGGCACACGCCGATCCGTCCGGAGCCGCCCGCCCGGTCGATCAAATCCGCAACCTGCTCCAGCGTACCGCCGATCTCGCTGCCCTGACCGGACATGGTCTCGATCAGCAGCACGGTGTCCGACTGCACGCAGGAGAGCATCTCGGTGATCAGCGCCGCCGTGAGCCGGATGCCGGCTTCGATCCCCTGCCCGGTGTGGCTGCCGGGGTGGAAATTGTACAGGCCGCAGGGCAGCTGGTTCAGTCGTTTGAGATCATCCTCCATGGTCAGGGCGGCAAACTCGCGCACGCGCGCATCCGACGAGCAGGGATTGAGCGTGTACGGCGCATGCGCGACGGTCGGCCAAAAGCCATGCTCCGCCTGCAGCGCCTGCAGCGCCGCCGCATCCGCCTCGTCGATCGCCTTTGCCCGGCTGCCGCGCGGATTGCGCGTAAAGAACTGAAAGGTATCCGCGCCGATGCGCAGCGCGTCCCGCCCCATCGCGGCGAGGCCGCCCGAGGGCGACAGGTGACAGCCAATGTGCAGCATATTGTATTCTCCTCCTGTACAGGCCTGCGGTTTTGGGACGACCGGGGCGGTCGTGCAACGCCCTAGCCGCCGTTTTGCAGGCCATGCTTATCATGGCGCCGGGCGAACCGGGAGCGGAAGTCCTCCTTCCCTCCCCCCGCCGGGCGTGGTATACTGGGTCAAAAGATATCTTGCGAGGATGGTTGTATGAAATATACGGTCTGGATCACCGGTTCCTCGCGCGGCATCGGCCGCGCCATCGCAGAGCGCTTTGCCGGGGAGGGGCATCGCGTGGTCATCCACTGCCGCGCGCGCCGCGATGAAGCGGACGCGCTGTGCGCCGCGCTGCGGGCGGACCATCTCTCCGCCATGGTCGTGCAGGGCGACGTGTCCGCGGCGGCGGACGTGGAGCGGATGGTTGGCGAAATCCGCGATTACTTCGGGCCGGTGGAAATCCTGATCAACAACGCGGGCGTCGCGCTGCCGCAGCAGCTCATCACCGACTGTACGCCGGACGATTGGGACCGGCTGTTCGCGGTCAACGTGCGCGGTGCGTTCCTGTGCTGCCGGGCCGTGCTCCCCGGCATGGTGAGAAAGCAGCGCGGCAGCATCGTGAACATCTCCTCGATGTGGGGCGTCACCGGCGGCTCGTGCGAGGTGCCCTACTCGGCTTCCAAGGCGGCGCTCATCGGCCTGACCAAGGCGCTGGCCAAGGAGACCGCGCCCTCCGGCATCCGCGTCAACTGCGTCGCGCCGGGCTTCGTCGCAACGGAGATGAACGCGCATCTTGACGCCGATACGGTGGAGGCCATCCGGCAGGACACGCCGCTCCTGTCGCTCGGCACGGCGGAGGATATCGCTGATGCGGTGTGCTT
>JAQXRK010000091.1 GCA_029218485.1 bacterium
GAACCGCTGCCCGACGCGGAGGCGCCGCTTTCGGACGGGGGCGCGGTGATCACCGGCTCTTCCGTAGCGGCCGGCGTGGCGGTCGGTTCGGGCGTGACGACCGGTTCTGGCGTGATGACCGGCTCCGGTGTGATCGACGGCTCGGGCGTGATCGACGGCTCCGGCGAGATCGTCGGCAGCAGGTCGTCGGCCTTGATGAGCTTTTCCACATGCTCGGTCAGCGGCTTGCAGGTGGCCAGATACTGGTCCGCAAGCATCGAATACCAGCGATACCAGGCGTAGGTGGTCGTATACTCGCGGTACTGGGGCACATCCACGCCGTAGATCTCCTTGATGATCCGCACGCGGTTGGCCTGATCGGTCAGGCAGAAGTTCCAGTTGAAGATGTTGGTGTTGCCGGAGGTGCCGTTCTTGCCGCTGCCCATGGAGTACATGCCGATGTTGTCGGAATCGAGGCCATAGGCGAACAGCGCCAGCGCCGCGGTCTGCGACAGGTTGGTGTTCGTAAAGAGCTGGCCCTCAAAGGCGCTGAGGATGTCCGGAATTTTGAGGATCAGGTTCTGCTGCTGCATGGACTTGAACAGCGCCACGAGCATCTTTTTCTGCCGGTTGACGCGGTTGTTGTCACCGCTGGAGACGACGTTCTTGCGCACGCGCAGATAGTCGAGCACCGCCTGACCGTCCATGTGCTGCTGCCCCTTCTTATAGGTGCGGCCCTGCATCTTGAAATCCAGCTCCAGATCGTAGTCCACGCCGCCCACGGCGTCGACGAGCTGCTTCACGGCCGGCATGGTGACGGCATAGTAGTAGTCCACGGGGATGTCGCCGAGCATCCAGCTCGCGGCTTCACAGACCTTCTGGAAGCCCGCGCCGTTCTCCGCGAACAGGCCGCCGCCGCAGTCCAGCGAGGCGTTGATCTTGTAGATGCCCTTGACGCCCGGGATCTTGGCATAGGTGTCGCGGGGGATGGAGATCATGTCCACGCGGTTTTCATCGAAGTTGATCGCGAGCACGAGGATCACGTCCGCATGGAACGCGTTGTCCTCGGCCTTGCCGCCGTAGCCGGTGAGCCGCTCCTCGGCATAGTCCACGCCGATGAGCGCCACGTTCAGGATGTTCTTCATGATCGTGGTGTCCGCCTGCTGCTCCAGCTCGGCATACGGGTCGAGCGTCGGCGAGGGGGTCGGCTCTTCGGTCGGGCCGGCGCTCGGCGCGGGCGTGGGAGCGGCGGCACTTGGGGTGGGCGTTGCGCCGTTGATCTCGAAGAAGGAGGCGGGGTCGTTCCGAAGATGGTTGAAATAGATCAGACCCGCCGCGGCCAGCGCCAGCACGAGTACGCCCGCGCAGATGGCGACGATGCCGCCGCGGCCGAGCCGTTTTTTGGGCGCGTCCTGAAAATAGTCCGTGGGAACGAAGGGCTCGATGGTGCCCTGCTCCTCCAGTGCGTCGTCCGTCTGGTTCAAATGCTTGTTGTCCTCCATAGACAGGTTCCTTTCCGTTTCCGCTTCAGGCGGGTACTGCCGGGTGCAGCGCGCCGGACGCCCCGCCTTTGACGGGGCCGGCGGCCGCGGCGGAGAACCGCCGGGTGATAGCCATATAACGCCGCGCAGACACAGCTGCGGACAATCCTATTATATCAAAGTTTTTTCGAAAACAGCATGCTTTTGAGAATATTACAAACTGTTTACAAACTCGCTGCTGCGAACCTGCGGCCACCCCTTTCCCATTTTTGACAAATGCGATATAATATCATAGCGCTGCCATGTCGCTTTCATGCGCGTGCGCGGCCTTACAGGACAGATGCGGAGGAATCACGTTTCATGATTGTTGTCATTCCCGCCTACCAGCCGGATGAAAAGCTGCTCCAGACGGTGGCGGAGCTCAGGCAGAAGACGGCGTATCCCATTGTGGTTGTCGACGACGGCAGCGCACCGGACCGGCAGCCCATCTTTGACAGGCTCGAGCCTGACGTAACGGTATTACACCACGAGGTCAACCGCGGCAAGGGCGCCGCGATGAAGACCGCCTTCGCCTATATTCAGGAGCACTTTCCTGCCGATGAGGGCATCGTGACCGTCGATGCGGACGGCCAGCACCTTGTGCCGGACATCGTGCGCGTTTCGGAGGACTGGGCGGCGCACCCCGATGCGCTCGTGCTCGGCTCGCGCCGGTTCACAGGCAAGGTCCCGTTCAAGAGCCGCGCCGGCAATGCCATCACGCGGCAGGTGTTCCGCGCGTCCACGGGCGTGAAGGTGTTCGACACCCAGACCGGCCTGCGCGCGTTCGCCGTTTCGCGCGTGCCGATGATGCTGGCGATGCACGGCGACCGCTACGAATACGAGATCAACGTGCTGCTGTACGCCACGCGCCACCGCGTGCCGATCCGCGAGGTGACGATCGAGACGGTCTATATCGAGGACAACGCATCGTCACACTTCCATCCGGTGCGGGACGCCTGGCGCATCTACAAGATGATCCTGATGTTCGTCGCCTCCTCGCTGATCGCCGCGCTGGTGGACTATGTGCTCGTGCTGCTGCTCGAGCCGCTGTTTTCGCACATACCGGCGATTGCCGCGCCGCTGCTCGCCGCGACGGCCGTTGCCCGCGTGGCCAGCTCGCTGTGCAACTACTTCATCAACGGCAAGCTGGTGTTTGAGGAGTGCTCCAAGCGCAGCATCCTCCGTTATTATCTGCTGGTGGTCGCGATCTATGCCGTCAACTATCTGCTGCTGCTGGCGCTGAACATGATCCTGCCGCTCTGGCTGGCAAAGATCATCGTGGAGATCGTGCTCTATCCGGTCAGCTTTTATATGCAGAGAAGATTTGTGTTCGCAAAGGGGGAGACCAATGCCTAAGAAGGAATGGAGCAACGGCGCGCGGATTGCGCGCATGGTCATCATCGATCTGGTTGCGCTGGCAATCGCACTCTGCACATTCTCCTATTTTCACCATGTGCGCCAGCCGAAGGTAACGCCCATGGAGATGCCGACGCCGCAGGTGACGGCCACGCCGGCGCCCACGGCCACGCCCGCGCCGGATGTGAGCGTAAGCGTGGATCCGACGGCCGAGCCGGAGCCGACGGTCGAGCCGACGCCGGAGCCCGCGGGGCTGCTGCGCGGACAGTATGCCGAGAAGTTCCTCGCCGACGGCGTGGAGCAGAGCGAGACTGTCTACCGCAGCCAAAACGTCGCGCTGGAGCTGACCGAGGAGTGGATGTACGACAGCCTCGTGCACATCGTGGACATCTATATCCAGGACATCAGCAGCTTCCGCACGGTGCTGCCGTATGAGGAGCTGGGCGAATTGAAGATGAACATCGCCGACATCAAGGCGCAGATCCCGCAGGCGCTCATGATGACCTCGAGCGACCAGTTCCGCAACCGCAGCACCAGCGAGTGGGGCTTCATCCTGCGCAACGGCCTGCTCTATGACGACAATACGAGCTTCTGCGACATCTGCGTGCTCTATCAGGACGGCGGCATGGAGGTCTATGCCAAGGGAACGGCGGTGCCGGATGAGATCTACGCGCGCGGCGCACACCAGATCTGGTCGTTCGGCCCGATCCTCGTGCAGAACGGCGCGGCGATGAGCGAGTTCCCGGGCGGCACGGGCCGTTCGCTCGGCAAGAACCCGCGCATGGGCATCGGCTACTTTGAGCCGGGACATTACTGCCTCGTGCTGGCGGACGGTACGCGCGGCAGCAACACCGGCTCGGCCGGCGTATCGATGGCGGAGTTTGCGGAGCTGTTTGTCTCGCTCGGCTGCACCAACGCCTACAACCTCGATGGCGGCGAAACGGCGACGATGATGTTCGGCGACCGGCTGCTCAACGACTCCAGCCGCAGGGTGACCGACGGCATCTATATCACCGAGCCGGTGGAGGGAGGAAACTGAGATGAAAAAGGTCTTTCCGCACATCACGATCATTCTGGCCGTCATGACGCTGACGTTCTTCGTCATCGAACGGTTCAACGCCATGATGGCGTTCATGACCAGCCGGCTCAGCCAGTGGGTGTTTGCCGCGCTGGCCGTGCTGGCCATCATCACGTCCATCCGCCTCATCAAGGCCGATTGGGATGCGGACCGGCGCGCACGCGAGCGGCAGGCGCGCCTCGAACGGCAGGCCATGCGCCGCCGCATGCAGGAGAGCGGCGAAGCCGCGCCGCAGCCGGAGGCGGAGAATCCGTCGGAGCGGCATGCGGAGCAGGGGCCGCGGACAAACGGGCGCTGAACGACGGTTGCGCCGATGAATGGCCGGCGCATTTGGAGTAGGGACTGCGGGCGAACGGGCCGCTGTGCCGGGGAGGCCGGCGGAGCCGGACACGCCCGCCAGGAAGAGCTTTTCCGGGGGTTATTGTTTGTGAAAGCCGTGGTTTCCCGGCTGGTACGTGCCGGGCTGTGGGTGTTCTTCGCCATGTTCGCGCTCGTGGTGGCGCGCATTGGCCTTCTGGAAGACCGGGCGTTCGATATGCCACTTGCATGGGCACTCCTTGCGGTTGCGTTTGCGGCCGCAGCGGCAGCGCTGCTCGGCCGGCTTCGGACGACGAAATGTTTGGTCATGCGGCGGCAAAGGCGCTGGATCCTGGCCGCCGTTTTATTGCTGGCTTTTGTTTGGCAGTGTATTCTCGGCTGGAAGCTGCGCTGCAGCCCGGCCGGTACGCCGCCGATCTATATCGAGCTAAAATCTCTGCATGAGAGCGCGCTGGCGGTTCTCCGGGGCGAGGGGCTGCCCGACCGGCTCTATTTTGCAACCTATCCACATCAGTTCCCACTGTTTCTGCTGTTGACGGCGTATTATGCGGTCATACAGGCGGTGCTCGGCTATGTGCCGGCCTCGTCGGGCCTGCTGCTCAACCTGGTGTTCATCGACCTGGGCGTGCTGTTCCTGCTGCTGCTCACGAAGGAGCTGCGCGGGGAGCGGCGCATGATGCTCGTTGCAGCGGCCTGCGTGCTGTTCATCCCGTTTTACACATATATCCCGTTTTTCTATTCCGATACGCTCGCGATCCCGTTCGTCACGGGGCCGCTCTGGCTGTATGTGCGGGCGGAGCGGATGGCCGGGTGCGGGCGCAGGACGCTCTGCTATCTTGCCTGCGGCGCGCTCTTTGCGCTGGGCGCACAGCTGCGCGCAACGGTGTGGATTCCGTTCGCGGCGGTGCTGATCCATCTGTTCGTGGCGAACGCCGGCCGGCTGCGAAGGCTCCTTCGCCCGCTGGCGTGCCTGCTGCTCGCGGCCGCGGCGATCGCGGGCGGCTACCGGTTTTGGGAGAGCCGGCAGAATCTGGTGTCGCAGCAGGAGCTTGAGGCGTACCGGCTTCCGAAGCTGCACTGGGTGATGATGTCGACCGGCAGCTATGAATACCGGCAGGCGGATCTCGACTTCACCAAGGGCAGCGGCACCTTTGAGGAAAAACAGGCGGCGGTCAAACAGGAGCTTCTGCGCAGGCTGCAGGCGCGCGGATTTGGCGGCACGCTGCAATATCTCTGGGAAAAGGCGACCTATCAGTGGGAGGACGGCCTGTATCGCTGCGATGGGTATCTTTCGCGCAGCCCGGGCGAACCGGCCAGCTCGCTGCCCCACCAGTTTGTGCTGCAGACGGGCAGGCATTACCGGCTGTTTTACGGCTACGGACAGGTCTACCATATCGCCGTGCTGCTGCTGACCCTGCTGGGACTTTGGGGCTGGCTGAGAAAGCGGGCCGACGGACCGATGATGGTCGTTTATCTGACGATTGCCGGCGTTTTCCTGTTCTTTCTGTGGTGGGAGGCAAAGCCGAAATACCTGCTCAGCTTTATGCCGCTGCTGCTGCTGGCGGCGACGGACGGGCTGCGGTGGCTGGCCGACCGGCTCTGCGCGCAGCGCGGACGGGAGCGCGGCGTGGCGGCGCCCTCCGGCGAGGCGGGCGACCAATGAACCGGGGACTCCGCATGAGTGGGATGCACACAACGAGCTGCAGGGCGGTTCGGACAGGAATTGGATCACGCGTAAAGCGGCGGGCGCTACAGGGCGCCCGCCGCTTTGTATCGATACCGCTATTCCGTTTTGCCGCCGGATGGCGGATTGCCTTGTTTGCCGCAATCGATGCAGTTTTTCGTATACACGACGGCGTCGTAGGCGCCATTGCCCGCGAGGGAGACCATGGCGGCGTTGACCACGCAGGTCAGCGCGTTTGCCCAGGTGAGGCCGATGGTAAACTGCGTGGAGAGCAGCAGCAGGAGCAGCGCGACGCCATAGCTGAGCAGGCGCGTCGGAACGCGCTTGAGTACGCCGAACTCCTTCAGGAACTGCGTAACCGTTGCTGTGGCCAGCACCGCGCCGCCATAGGTGGACAGGGTTTGCCAGTTCATCAGCTGTTCCATACTGCCATTGTATGCGGCGCTATGCGCATTCGTGACAGCGGATACGGCGCTGCGGGCGATTTGACCGTTCGGGCGCCGGTCTGCAGAGGTCTGCATGGGATGGCCATGCGGCCGCCTATGCGGGGCGCGGTTAGCGGCAAAAGCCACAAATGACGCGGTCCGCGGTAAGCGCGGAGAATGGCGCTTTGCGGAGGTCTGTGTGGCGTGATGCGGTGGCTAGCCGGCGCGCCTTGCGGCAAGAGCCACGAATGAGCGCAGCCCGCGCTTAGCGCGGGCTGCGGTAAGCGCGGGCTGCGGTAAACACGGCCTGTGGCCGTGGAGGGATGCTTTGCGGCGGTCTGCGGAGGCGGTTTTGCGGCGGCCTATGCGGCGGGGTGCGATGTCCTTTCTGCGCTGCGTCTGCCGAGGCGCGACCAGAAGCGGAATGTGAGCGGCCAGAGCACGCCGCCCACGAGCACCATCAGAAAATACCGGATGGCATCGGCCGCATAGTGGCCGCCGAGCAGAGCGTACAGCGGCGCCTTGAGCCCGGCGCGCACCGCCATGACGAGCGCGAAGCCGAGGACGCACTTGAGCAGCTGGCCAGCAAACGGCGCGCGCGGGTCGAAGCGGATGAACCGCGTGTCGAGCGCATGCGCGAGCAAAAGCCCCGCGGACACGCCGAGCAGCGTATAGGCGTTTTTGACGCCATGCTCGGAGAACGCCGGTATGGCGTTTGCGGGCAGCGGCGCAAGCTCCGCGTACAGCACGAACGCAAGCGTGCCCAGCAGCAGCGCGGCGAACAGGCCGGTCAGGATGCCGGGCCTTTCATCGGCGCGCCGAAACAGCGGCCAGAGCAGCAGCACGAGCGCCGTGCCGATCACGAGCGACACGCCCACATCCAGCGGCGTATGCACGCCCAGATACATCCGGGAGAACGCCACCAGCAGTACAACGGCGATGGCGCAGGCGCGAAGCCACCGGCGGCCGGTGAAGCGCGCGATGCCGCCGAAGGTGCCGGTGATGTTCTGCGTGTGGCCGCTCGGGAACGAATAGCCGGTCGCGGCGGCGCGCGCGTTTTCGACGATCGGGAACGACGGGTCGATCAGCCATGGGCGCGGAACGCAGAAGAGCATCTTCAGAAACTGATTGATCAGCGTGCCGCAGAACCCCGTGAACAGCAGAAAATACCCCTTTCGCTTTTCCACACACCAAAAGAAGACCATCGCCACGATCATGAACAGCGTTTCATCGCCAAGATAGGTGATCGCACCGAACAGCGCGTCCAGAAACGGCGTGCGCAGGTTGACCAGCAGTCGAAGAAATTCCATGTTCCAGCCGCCTTTCCACGTTATTTATAAGAATAGCATATATTGAAATTATAAGAAACCCTGCCCATGGATTTCGCCTATACTCGATTCGGGTGGCGGCTATGGGCGAAAGGAAACGGAGAGGGGAAGACTGCGTATGATGACGTTTACAAAGAATCTCAGACATATGGCGACCGGCGCGGATGTGAAGCACATGAAGGATGCGCTGGT
>JAQXRK010000092.1 GCA_029218485.1 bacterium
CGGATGCCGTCCATGGCCCTCTTGGCTTGTTCGGGGAAAGACTCAGATGACGCGCTCCGTCCAGTGCTTGTCGTCCGGGACGGTGCCGGTCTGGATGCCGTAGATCGTGTCGTACAGGCGCTGGGCGATCGGGCCGACCTCGTTGTTGCCGATCACATAGTCGCGGCCCTGATAGCACAGCGTGCCGATGGGCGAGATGACCGCGGCCGTGCCGGTCGCATACACCTCTTTGAGCGTGCCGTTGTCCGCAGCGGCGAACAGCTCGTCGATCGAGAGCTTGCGCTCGTGGACCGTGTAGCCCCACTCGGTGAGCAGCGTGATGACGGAGTTGCGCGTGATGCCGGGCAGGATCGTGCCCTCGAGCGGCGCGGTGATGACCTCGTCGCCGATCACGAAGAACGCGTTCGACGTGCCGATCTCCTCGACATACTTGTGCTCGGTCGCGTCGAGCCAGAGCACATCCTTGCAGGAATAGGCCAGCGCCTTCTGCGAGGCCTTCATGCCGCCGGCATAGTTGCCGCCGACCTTGGCAAAGCCGGTGCCGCCGGGCGCAGCGCGGATGTACTCATCCTCGACGAAGATGCGCGTGGTGGACAGCTTGCCCATATTGCCCGCATAGTAGGGGCCGGAGGGGCAGAGGATGATCATGAAGCGGTAGTGCTTCGCGGGCAGCACGCTGAAGGACACCTCGTCGGAGATGATGAACGGGCGGATGTACAGCGAGGTGCCGGGCTTGGAGGGCACCCAGTCGATATCGGCCAGCACGGTCGCCTTGACGGCGCTGACGAACAGCTCCTCGTCCATCGGCGGCATGCACATGCGCTCGTTGGTGCGGTTGAGGCGCTGCGCGTTCATATAGGGGCGGAAGAGCTGGACATGGCCGTCCGGCGTCTTGTACGCTTTCATGCCCTCGAACATCATCTGCGCATAGTGCAGCACGCAGGAGGCGGGGTCGATGGAGATGTTGCCGTAGGGGATGATCTTTCCGTCGTGCCAGCCCTGACCCTCGTCATAGTCCATGACGAACATATGGTCGGAGAAGTTCTGGCCAAAGACCAGATGGTCCTCATCCGGCTTCTGCTTCGGGTGCGTGGTTCTTGTGATCGGGAATGTGTACTGCATGGAATTTACCTCTTTTCTGGATTCTTTTCGGCTTATGGTTCAGCAATCCGTTCGATACAGCTCCGGCCGCCGGTCGCGAAAAACCGGGATGCTGCTGCGGATGGCGGCAAGCGCTTCGCTGTTGCAATCGGCTGTGATGATGGTTTCCGCATCGCCCGCCTCGGCGATCGTCGCCCCGAGCGGGTCGATGATGGCGGAGTGCCCGCCGTAGACCGTGCCCGCGGCGGTGCCACAGGAGTTGCACAGCGCCACGAACATCTGGTTTTCGATGGCGCGCGCGTGGCTGAGCGTGGTCAGGTGCGGCACGCGCACGGCCGGCCACTGGGACACGACGAACAGCACGTCCAGCCCGGGCAGGGCCAGCGACCGCGTCAGCTCCGGGAAGCGCAGGTCGTAGCAGATGATGAGCGCGCACTGCACGCCGTCGAGCGAAAAGCGGCACAGATGGTCGCCCTTTTGGAAGACCTGGTCCTCGCCCATCGGGGAGAACAGGTGCGTCTTGTCGTATGATGCGACGCACGCGCCGGTGCGGTCGAATACGTACGCGGTGTTGTAGATCCCGTCCGCGCGGCGGCTGACCACGCTGCCGGCGACGATGTTGACGGACAGCTCCCTTGCGAGCGCGGACATGCACGCGATCGTCTCCTGCCCGTCCCGGTCGGCCGCTTCGGCGTCCATCGACCCCGGGGCGAAGCCGAGGTTCCACGTTTCCGGCAGCACGACGGTGTCCGGCCGGTCGGCTTTGACCGCGGCGCGCACGAGCGCTTCCGCATGCGCGCGGTTTTCGGCCGGCCGGTTTTCGAGCATGTTCATTTGGATGCAGCTGATGCGCATGGCTTACCCCTCAAACGCGCTGCCGAGCGCGATGGCGCGCTGGTTGGCCTCGATCAGGTGCGCCTTTTTCGGCGGAACGACCTTCCGCAGCGCATCGTCCCGCACGGTGTCGAGCGCGGGCAGGCACTCGCGCAGCAGCTTGCCCACGAGGATCATGTTGGAAAGGCTCGTCAGCCCCGCGTCCGAGGCCATCTGCGTGGCGGGCACAGCGTAGACCGTGACGTCGCTGCGGCTGGGCGCTTCGCCGATGAGCGTGGAATCCATCAGGATCACGCCGCCGGGCTGGACGGCCGGCTGGTACTTCTGGAACGAGGGCAGGTTCATGGCAATCAGCACGTCCGGCGCGGACACGATCGGCGAGCCGACGGCCGTGTCGCTGAGGATCACGCTGCAGTTCGCGGTGCCGCCGCGCATCTCGGGGCCGTAGGAGGGCAGCCAGCTCACCTGCTGGTCGAGCAGCAGGCCGGCATAGGCCAGAAACTTGCCGGCAAACAGGACGCCCTGTCCGCCGAAGCCGGCGATCAGAATGTTTTTCGTGCTCATTGTTCCGCCTCCTTCGCGCTGCGATCCTTGTACACGCCGAGCGGATAGTACGGGATCATGTTGTCGTCGATCCACTTGAGCGCGTTCTCCGGCGTCATGCCCCAGTTGGTCGGGCACGCGGAGATGACCTCCACGAGCGAGAAGCCCTTGCCCTCGATCTGGTTTTTGAACGCCTTTTCGATCGCACGGCCCGCGGCCTTGACGTTTTTGACGTTGTTGACGGCCACGCGCGCGAGATATTCCGGCCCCTCGAGCTCGGAGAGCATCTCGCAGATGCGCACCGGATAGCCGCAGTGCTTCACATCGCGGCCGTAGGGCGAGGTTTGCGTGACCTGACCGGGCAGCGAGGTCGGCGCCATCTGGCCGCCGGTCATGCCGTAGATCGCATTGTTGACGAAGATGATGGTGATGTTCTCATTGCGCGTGGCGGCATGGACCGTTTCCGCCGTGCCGATGGAGGCGAGGTCGCCGTCGCCCTGATAGGTGAAGACGATGTTCTCCGGGTTTGCGCGCTTGAGCCCCGTGGCGACGGCCGGCGCGCGGCCATGGGCCGCCTCCACCATGTCGCAGGCGAAGTAGTCGTAGGCCAGCACGGCGCAGCCGACGGGCGCGACGCCGATGGTGCTGCCCTCGATGCCGAGCTTGTCGATGGCCTCGGCCACGAGCCGGTGAATGATCCCGTGCGTACAGCCGGGGCAATAGTGGGTGGGCACGTCCAGCAGGGCGTGCGGGCGCGATGCTACGATCATGATCTGGCACCTCCTTCTTTGGCTGCCTTTTCAATGGCGGCGAGCACCTGTTCCGGCGAGGGAATCATGCCGCCGACGCGGTTGACGAGCTGTACCGGGCGCTTGCAGCGGATGGACAGCTCGATATCCTCGATCATCTGGCCCATGGAGAGCTCGACGGAGAGGAACGTGTGCACCTGCTCCGCGGCCGCCTTGAGCGGCGCGGACGGGAACGGCCAGAGCGTGATCGGCCGGATCAGGCCGGCGCGGATGCCCTTTGCCCGCGCCGCGTCGATCGCGTTCTTCGATACGCGGGCCGCGATGCCGTAGGCGACGACGCAGATCTCGGCGTCCTCCATGCGGTAGGCGTCATAGCGGGTCTCGTTCTGCTCGATGGTCTTGTAGCGCTCAAACCGTTCGAGGTTCGTGCGCTCCAGCTCTTCGGGCTGCAGATACAGGGAGTTGACGATGTTGTGCCTGCGCTGCATGCGCGTGCCGGTGAGCGCCCACGGCTTTTCGTAGACCGTCTGCTCCGGCACCTCGAGCGCCACGGGCTCCATCATCTGGCCCATGGTGCCGTCGGCGAGGATCATGGCCGGCATGCGGTACTTATCGGCCAGATCGAAGCCGGTCACGGTCAGGCTGGCCATCTCCTGCACGGAGGCCGGCGCGAGCACGATGAGGCGATAGTCGCCGTGGCCGCCGCCGCGCGTGGACTGAAAATAGTCCGACTGGGAGGGCTGGATGCCGCCGAGACCCGGGCCGCCGCGCTGCACGTTGACGATGAGCGCGGGCAGGTCGCTCCCGGCGAGGTAGGAGATGCCCTCCCCCTTGAGGGAGATGCCGGGGCTGGACGAGGAGGTCATGACGCGCTGGCCGGCGGAGGCCACGCCATAGACCATGTTGATGGCCGCAATCTCGCTCTCCGCCTGCAGGAAGCAGCCGCCGATCTTCGGCATGCGCTTGGCCATGTACGCCGCGATCTCCGTCTGCGGGGTGATCGGGTAGCCGAAATAGTGCCGGCAACCGGCCTGGATGGCCGCCTCGGCGATGGCCTCGTTGCCCTTCATCAATACGCGTTCCGCCATGGATTTCACCTTACCTTTCCACCATGATCACGCAGTCGGGGCACATGATCGCGCAGCTTCCGCAGCCGATGCACGCCGATTCATCCGTCACGGCGACGGGGGAATGCCCCTTTTGGTTGATGCGATCCCGCGCAATTGTCAAAACCTTGCGGGGGCAGGAGATCACGCAGAGGCCGCAGCCCTTGCAGCGATCGATTTCAAACGTCAATTTTGCCATATTGCTGAGTCCTTTCGTTTGCTCACTGTTCTGATCTTTCTATCCTCACGCCGCGGCCGCAGACACTGCGGCGCGGCGGCGGCATCCCGCTATGCGCGGCGCTACCGCGCGATCGGCATGGACTGCGGCTCGATCGGCAGCAGCCGGTCGACGGAGCCGGCGAGCGCCGGCGCAAGCTGCGCGTCGACCGCCGTATATCGCACCGGCAGGCCGGACAGCCGGGAGAGCCGCGCGGCCTCGGAGAGCGAGGCGAGCACATCCTTTGCCGCCGTGTCCCGGCCGAGGTTGGAATTGTTCACGATCGCGGTGGCGGCGAGGCCGCAGGCCGCCTCGATCTCGCGGAGCACCCCGAACGCTTCCTCCGCCGTGCGCGTCAGCGGCCGGTAAAAGTTGACCGTGAAGAGCTGCTCGTAGCCGCCGCGCAGAATGGAGGGGACGAACCGGCTCAGCGCGACCGCGCCCCGGTCGTCGCCGCCCACATCGAGCACCGCGTCCGTATCGGGGTCCTCGATCAGCGCGTACAGCTCCTTGGGCAGCGCGGGGAGATCGACGTTCGAGCCGGCATAGGCCGAGGCCACGAGCCGGACGTCCGCCCGCTCGAGCACGGACCGACAGTCGGTCGTGCGGAAATACGGGTTCACGATGTCGAGGTCCGCCACGGCGACGCGGCGGCCGAGCGCGCGTTTTTTGAGCGCCAGCGCCACGGCGAGGCTGGTCTTGCCGCTGCCGTAATGGCCGGTGAGTATGGTAATGCGCTGCTCCTCCATGGGAGGCCTCCTTTACAGGCGGTTTCGGATGATCTTTCCGCTCGTGGTCTTGGGCAGCTGGTCGCAGAATGCCACGATGCGCGGATACTTGTACGGCGCGGTGCGGTGCTTGACGTACTCCTGAATCTCCTTCTTGAGCGCATCGGTCGGCTCCGTGCCCGCCGTGAGCACGATGCTCGCCTTCACGACCTGACCGCGCACCTCATCCGGCGCGGCGGACACGCCGCACTCGAGCACGTACGGCAGCTCCATGATGACGCTCTCGATCTCGAACGGGCCCACGCGGTAGCCGGAGGTCTTGATGACGTCGTCCTTGCGGCCCACATACCAGTAGAACCCGTTTTCATCGCGCCACGCGAGGTCGCCCGTGTGATAGACGCCGCCGCGCCGGGACTCCTGCGTGTACGCCTCGTCGTCGTAATAGCCGATGGTCAGGCCGCAGGGGCTGCCATGGTCGAGGCGGATGACGATTTCGCCGGTGCTGCCGGCCTCGACGCTGTTGCCGTCCGGGTCGACGATGTCCACATCATAGAGCGGCACGGGCTTGCCCATGGAGCCGACCTTGTGCGTGCCGCCGGCAAGGTTGCCGATGACGAGCGTCGTCTCCGACTGGCCGAAGCCCTCCATGACCTTGAGGCCGGTGGCCTTCTCCATCTGGCGGAACACCTCGGGGTTGAGCGCCTCGCCCGCGATGGTCGCGTGCTGCACGGAGGACATGTCGTACTTGGAGAGATCCTCCTTGATGAGCATGCGGTACATCGTCGGCGGCGCGCAGAAGGTGGTGATGCCGTACTTGGCGAACAGCGGCAGGATGTCCGCCGCGTCGAAGCGGTCGAAATCGTACACGAAGATCGCCGCCTCGCACAGCCACTGGCCGTACAGCTTGCCCCAGAGCGCCTTGGCCCAGCCGGTGTCGGAGATGGTCAGGTGCAGGCCGTTCGGGTTGACGCACTGCCAGTATTTGGCGGTGATATAGTGGCCGAGCGGGTAGCGGTAGTCGTGCATGGTGAGCTTCGGCTGCCCGGTCGTGCCGGAGGTGAAGAACATCAGCATCGGGTCGTGCCCGGCGGGCGCATCCTCCGCGCGCGCGAACCGGCCGGAGAAGAGCGGGTACTCCTCGTTGAAATCGTGCCAGCCGTCGCGGGTCGCGCTCTCGCCGCTGCCGCCGACGAGAATCTTCGTGCGGAGCGCGGGCGCATGGGCCGCCGCGCGGTCGACGATGGCCGGTGCGTCGCCGTCCGCCGTGCAGAGGATGGCGGAAACGCCGGCCTTTTCAAAGCGGTAGGTATAGTCGTGCTCCTGCAGCAGGTGCGTGGCCGGGATGGCGATGGCGCCGAGCTTGTGGAGACCCAGCAGCGCGAACCAGAACTGGTAGTGGCGCTTCAAAACGAGCATCACGCGGTCGCCGCGCTTGATGCCGAGCGACTTGAAGTAGTTGGCGCACTGCGACGACGCGCGCCGGATATCCGAGAACGTGAACCGGTGCTCCGTCTTGTCCCGGCCGATGTGCAGCATGGCGAGCTTGTCCGGGCACGCGGCGGCCAGCGCATCCACGATGTCGAACGCGAAATTGAAGCGGTCCTCATCGGTGAACGAGATGGCGGAGAGCGCGCCGGTCTCCGTCTCCTCCGTGTGGATGAAGCGGCGGGCGACGCCCTGCTCCTGCGCGGCAGCATTCGGCAGCGCGGCCGGGTTTTGCTGCTCGGCCACGTCCGCATCGGCGCGGTAGGAGGCGGGGTTCAGCACGATGGCGTAGAACCGGCAGTCCTCGCCGCCGACGGCGATCATGCCGTGCGGGATGGAGCTGTCGTAATAGGCGCAGTCGCCCGGGCGCAGGATCTCCGTGTGCGAGCCGATCTGCAGCTTGAGCGTGCCGGAGATGACCAGGTCGCACTCCTGCCCCTCGTGGGTGGTCAGCTCGATGTCGCTGCGCTCGGCCTCCACGGAGTACGCGCAGTCCACATACAGCGGCTCGCTGATGCGGTTCTGGAACGCGGCGGCGAGGTTGTAGTAGACCATGCCGTGCGCCTGCTCGATGCGCGCGCCCTCACCGCTTCTGGTGATGGTGTAGCCCTTGAGCGTCGGGCTGGCGCCCTGCACGATATCGGTCACGTTCACGTTGAACGCCATCGCGCAGCGGTAGATGAAGGCGAAGCTCAGGTCGTGCGCGCCGCGCTCACAGGCGGCGTATTCCTCCTCGCTGACGCCGGTGCGCAGCGCCATTTCGCCGACAGAAAGGCCCATGATCTCGCGCAGCTCGCGGATACGCGCGGCCATTTCCTGCAGTTGAAAATCCAATCCCGTTGTGACTTCCATGTTCTCCTCCCGACGGGAAACAAAAAACCCGTCCCAAAGATGATAATCATTGAGACGAGTAAGATGCTTTTACCCGCGGTACCACTCAATTTGCACCGGCATCACTGCCAATACCACTCACCAGGCTCCAACAAGCCCTGCGCCGTAACGTGGCGGACACGGGAAGGGTCTACTCAACCCGAAGGGCTTTCTTCCTCCCGGCTCAGGAGCTACAGGCGACCGCCCACGCTTTTTCGGCTCGCACCAACCGCCGATTCTCTGAAAAGCGCCGCTTTGCGGGGCCACTCTCCGTCAATGCCTTTGATGTTACACAGATTATCACATAATATATGAAATTGTCAAGCGGCGACTCGAAAAAGATCGTTACAGCAGGTGACGGATGATCTTTCCGCTGGTCGTCTTGGGCAGCTGGTCGCAGAACACCACGATGCGCGGGTACTTGTACGGCGCGGTGTGCGACTTGACATAGTTCTGGATCTCCTTCTTGAGCTCCTCGGTCGGCTCCGTGCCCGCCGTGAGCACGATGCTCGCCTTCACGATCTGGCCGCGGACCTCGTCCGGCGCGGCGGAAACGCCGCACTCGAGCACATACGGCAGCTCCATGATGACGCTCTCGATCTCGAACGGACCGACGCGGTAGCCGGAGGTCTTGATAACGTCGTCCTTTCTGCCGACATACCAGTAGTAGCCGTCCTCGTCGCGCCACGCGAGGTCGCCCGTATGGAACAGGCCGTCGTGGTGCATCTTTTTCGTCTGCTCCTCATCGCGGTAATAGCACTGGAACAGGCCGCAGGGGACGCCCTTGTCGGTGTGGATCACGATCTCGCCCGGCTGGCCGACCTCGACGGGAGCGCCGTCCTCATCCACGAGATCGACCGCGTACGGCATGACGGGCTTGCCCATCGAGCCGACCTTGACGGCCGTGCCGAACAGATTTGCGAGCACGAGCGTCGTTTCCGTCTGGCCGAAGCCCTCCATGATGCGCAGCCCCGTCGCCTCCTCGAAGCGGTAGAACACCTCGGGGTTGAGCGCCTCGCCCGCGGTGGTGATGTGCTTGAGCGAGGAGAAATCGTATTTGTTCAGGTCCTCCTTGATCATCATGCGGTAGATCGTCGGCGGCGCGCAGAGCGTGGTAACGTTGTACTTTTTGATCATCGGCATGATGTAGGAGGCGTCGAAGCGGTCGAACTCGACCGTCAGCACCGCCGATTCGCACAGCCACTGGCCGTAGAACTTGCCCCAGAGCGCCTTGCCCCAGCCCGTGTCGGAGATGGTGAAGTGCAGGCCGTCGGAGTAGACGCAGTGCCAGTATTTCGCCGTGGCGAAGTGGCCGAGCGCGTACTTGTAGCTGTGCGCGGCGATCTTCGGATAGCCGGTCGTGCCGGAGGTGAAGAACATGAGCATCGTGTCGTCGCCGCAGGGGGCGTCGGGCGTGCGGTCATAGCGGCTCGAGAAGAGCACGTAGTCCTCGTCAAAATTGTGCCAGCCTTCGCGGCTGCCGCCGACGAGCACTTTCGTGGTGAGCGTCGGGCAGGAGGCTGCGGCAAGATCGGCCTGATGTGCGGTGTCGCCATCCGCCGTGCAGAGGATCGCGGAAACGCCCGCGCTCTCAAAGCGGTACGTAAAATCGTGCTCCTGGAGCTGGTACGTCGCCGGGATGGCGATGGCACCGAGCTTGTGGAGGCCCAGCAGCGCAAACCAGAACTGGTAGTGGCGCTTCAAAACGAGCATCACGCGGTCGCCGCGCTTGATGCCGAGGGACTTGAAGTAGTTGGCGCAGCGGTTCGAGGCGCGCTTCATGTCCTGGAAGGTGAAGCGGCGCTCCGTGCCGTCCATGGCAACGTGGAGCATGGCGAGCTTATCGGGCGTCTTGTCCGCAACGGCGTCCACGACGTCGAACGCGAAGTTGAACTCGTCCGTGTGCTCCATGCTGAGATCGACGAGGCAGCCGTGGCCGTCCTCGACCGGCTTGACGAAGCGGTTGCACACATCCTCCTCGGTGCGGCGCGCCTCCACGAGGCTATCGTGCAGCTCGCGCACGTTTTCACCGCCCTCGCCCGGCAGAACGACCGCCACGAACAGGCAGTCCCTGCCGCCGACGGCGATCATGCCGTGGGGCTTGGACGAATCGTAGTAGATGCTGTCGCCCTCCTGCAGAACCTCCACGTGGTCGCCCACCTGTACCTTCAGCTCGCCCGAGAGGATGAGGTCGAACTCCTGACCCGCGTGCGTCGTGAGGTGGATCGGCCGGTGCTGCTGCGCCTCGGAGTATTCATAGCGCACGTAGTACGGCTCGGCGATCTTGTCGCGGAAGAGCGGCGCGAGGCTCTGGATCTCGATGCCGTCCTCCTTGGCGGCGCGCTGACCCTGCCCCTTGCGCGTGACGGCATAGGAGGAGAGGCGGGCGCTCACGCCCTCGAGCAGATCGGTAATGCCGATGTTGAACACCTGCGCACATTTGTGAATGAACGTAAAGGGGAAATCCACGCGCCCGGCCTCGTAGGCGGCGTATTCGGCGGCGGAGACATCCGTCTTTTCGGCCATCTCCTCGCGCGTATAGCCGGCGATCTCGCGCATTTCGCGGATGCGGTAGGCGATCTCCAGCAGTTGGTTGTTCAGTTCGTTCGTTACCATAGGGCTACCTCCTTTGAATTCCGTCCCTGGGACTGCAAGCGGTTTCGGCCGCTGCGGCGGCCGTGCAAAAAAATAAACCCGCCTCAAGAAACCTTGAGACGGGTGATGATCGATCATACTCCCGCGGTACCACTCAAATTGCGCAAACCTTCATTTACGCCACTCATCAGGCTCCAACAAGCCCTTTGCATTCACGCAGCAAATCACGTAAGTCCCTACTCGCCGGCGGCTTTCAGGGCTTCTGCTCGGAAGGGATGGGACTGGTGAGGCCTGCCTGCTGCCGGGATTCCACCCTCCCCGGCTCTCTTTGAGCAGCGTGCTCGTCCGTCTTCGTCATAGCATTTATTCCATATGCGATTGCTCCTATTGTAGCAGACCCGGCGGCGCGCGTCAACAGGATTCGTCATGTTTTTTTGCGTTTTTCCCGCGCCCGCCCGCCCGCGCCGGCGGGGAGGGGCGTGAAGTCTACGGCCGGATGCCGTACAGCAATGCGGCGTTCCGGTACAGCACGCGCTCGCGCTCCGCTTCGGTGAGCGGCAGCGCCGCAAAGCGCGCCACCTCGTCAACAGGCGACCACATCGGGTAATCCACGCCGAAGAGCACGCGCTCCGCGCCGTACTGGCGGATGAGCGCGGCGGCCTCGTCCGGCGAGAGCGCAAACAGCGAGGAGGAGCAGTCCACGAACAGCCCGTCATAGCCGTGCAGCGTTTCGGCCGCCTCCTTCCAGAGCGACCAGCCGCCAAAGTGCGCGCCGATCATCGTCAGGCGCGGAAAGCGCTCGAGCACGCGCTTCACGCGCGCCGGGTTGGAGAAGTCGTAGCGGGTGTCGCCGAGGTGGCAGAGCACGGGCAGGCGCCCTTCGAGCAGCGAAAAGATCTCCATATACCGCGGATCGTCGATGGCGACCTGATGGATATCCGGGTGGAGCTTGATGCCCTTGAGACCCAGCGAGAGCACCTGCTCCACATCCGCCGCCTGATCCGGGCTGTCGGGGTGCAGCGCGCCGAGGCCCGTGAACCGGTCGGGGTGCGCGTCGACGGTCTGGCGGATGAAGCGGTTGATCGATGCAACCTGATGCGGCGTGGTCGCCACGCTGCAGACGACATGGTGCGAGATGCCCGCGGCGGCGCCGGCTTTGAGCAGCGTATCGACCCGGCCGTCCGCCCAGACGGGATAGTCGTAGAACTTGCCGATCCCGGCCGCCGCGCGCTCGGCGATCGCGTCCGGATAGATGTGGCAATGGGTGTCGATGATGTGCATAAGGCGTTTCCCTCGTTTATGCGGTGTTTATGCGGTGTTTATGCGGTCACGACGCCCGCAGCCTTCTGGAGCTTGAGCTGCTCGATGGCGTCCTCGCGCATCTTGTATTTGAGGATCTTGCCGGCCGCGTTGGTCGGGAACGCGTCCGTAAACGCGACATAGCGCGGCACCTTGTGCTTGGCCATGTTTGCGCGCACGAACGAGCGGATCTCCTCCTCGGTGGCGGTCTCCCCCTCCTTGAGGATGATGCAGGCCATGATCTCCTCGCCGTACTGCTCGTCCGGCACGCCGATGACCTGCACGTCGCTGACCTTCGGATAGGTGTAGAGGAACTCCTCGATCTCCTTGGGGTAGATGTTCTCGCCGCCGCGGATGATCATGTCCTTGAGCCGGCCGGTGATGCGGTAGTTGCCCTCGGGGGTGCGGCAGGCGAGGTCGCCCGTGTGCAGCCAGCCGTCGCGGTCGATGGCGGCCTGCGTGGCGCGCGGCATCTTGTAATAGCCCTTCATGATGTTGTAGCCCCGCGCGACGAACTCGCCGATCGCGCCGTCGGGCAGCTCCGCGCCCGTTTCGGGGTCGACGATGCGGCACTCGATCTCCGGCAGCGGCCGGCCGACCGTGCCGACGCGCACCTCGAGCGGATCGTCCGTTGAGCTCATGGTGCAGCCGGGCGACGCCTCGGTCTGCCCGTAGACGATCGTGATCTCCGTCATGTGCATCTTGTCCACCACATCCCGCATGACGGAGATGGGGCAGGGGCTGCCGGCCATGATGCCGGTGCGCATGCAGGAGAAATCCGTGGAGGCAAAATCCGGGTGCTCCAGCATGGCGATGAACATCGTCGGCACGCCGTGGAAGCAGGTGATGTGCTCCTGATTGATGCACGCGAGCGCGGGCTTTGGCGAAAAGTACGGCAGCGGCAGCAGCGTTGCGCCGTGGGTCATGGCCGCGGTCATCGCCAGCACCATGCCGAAGCAATGGAACATCGGCACCTGAATCATCATGCGGTCTGCGGTCGAGAGGTCCATGCGGTCGCCGATGCACTTGCCGTTGTTGACGATGTTGAAGTGCGTGAGCATCACGCCCTTGGGGAAGCCCGTCGTGCCGGAGGTGTACTGCATGTTGCACACATCGTTCGGGTCCACCTCGGCTGCGAGGCGCAGCACCTCCTCCTGCGGCACGGTCTCGGCGCGGCGCATGGCCTCCTCCCACGTCAGGCACCCCGGCTGCGAGAAGCCGAGCGTGATGACATGGCGCAGGAACGGCAGCGCGCGGCTGTGCAGCGGCTCGCCGGGGCGCGTGTCCTTCAGCTCCGGGCACAGCGCGTTGATGATGCCGGCATAGTCGGCGTCGCGGTAGCCCGCCTCGAGGATGAGCGTATGCGTGTCCGATTGGCGCAGCAGGTACTCCGCCTCGTGGATCTTGTAGGCGGTGTTGACCGTCACGAGCACCGCACCGATCTTCGTCGTCGCCCAGAACGCGATGTACCACTGCGGCAGGTTGGTCGCCCAGACCGCCACATGGCTGCCCGGCCCGACGCCGAGCGAGATGAGCGCGCGGCAGCACTGGTCGACATCGTCGCGGAACTCCGCATAGGTGCGCGTATAGTCCAGCGTGGTGTACTTGAACGCATACTGATCCGGAAAGTCCGTCGCCATGCGGTCGAGCACGCGCGGGAACGTTGCGTCGATCAAAACGTCCTTCTTCCACACGAAGCTGCCCGTGCCGGCGCGGTTCTTGTAGTGGTGCGGGCGGCTGCGCTTGGGCGTGTCGAAGCGGCGCATATGGTTTTCAAAGTGTGTGAGCACGACCTCGATGTCGTCCAGCTCCGGCATCCACGCCGGGTTCCACTCGAGCGAGAGAAACCCGTCGTAGTTGACCGAGGACAGCGCGACGATCATGTCGCCGAGCGGCAGCTCGCCCTCGCCCACGAGGCAGTAGGCGCGGCCATCCGGCGCGGGCGCCGAGTCCTTGACGTGCACATGGCGCACGTAGGCGCCGAGGTTGCGGATCGTCGTCTCCGGGTCCTCGCCGCCGTAGAAATACGGGTGGTGCAGATCCCAGAGCGCGGCCAGATGGTCGTCGGAAAAGCGCATGAGAAAATCGCGCAGCTTCGCCGTGTCGCTGAACGCGCCGGCCGTTTCGACCAGCAGCGTCACGCCCCGCTCCACCGCCATGGGCAGCGTGCGCTCCACGCAGGCCGCGGCGGCGGAGAGCCCCGCCTCGGAGCCGTCCAGCGCGCGCACGCGCACGAACGGCACGGAAAAGTCGTGCGCCAGCCGGATGCAGGCGGCGATCTCCCGCTCGTTCTCCGCGGCGCTTTCTGCATCGGAGAGGTCGCACACGGAGTCGAGGCAGGTCAGCTGCACGCCCTCGCGGAACAGCAGGTGCGAGGTGCGGCCGGCGTTCTGCGGATGGAAGGGCGCGCCCTCGGCCGTCCAGCCGGTGTGCAGCACATCGTGCAGCTCCAGCCCGGAGAAGCCGAGCGCCTTGGCGAGCGCTACAAAATCGGGGAAGGTGCGGCCGTTCCAGCCGTTGGTGGAAAACGAGAGCTTCATACGCGCGTCTCCTCATAGATGATCTTGTTGAGCGCGCTGACATAGGCGTGGATGCTCGCGCCGATCACATCGGTCGAGATGCCCTTGCCGGCGTACAGCCGGCCGCCGGAGCGCAGCCGCACCAGCGCCGAGCCCATGGCCTCGCGGCCCTCGGTGATGGCCTGAATCTGGAAATCGTCCAGCTCGTAGTGGTGGCCGATGAGCTGCTCGATGGCGAGGAACGCCGCGTCGATCGGGCCGTCGCCGGGCGCGATGCCCTGCAGCGTCCTGCCGTCGCGCTTGAGCTTGATGTGCGCGGTGGCGGTGATGACGTTGCCGCTGTTGATGACATAGCTCTCAAGCGTATACGCGGGCGGAACCTGCAGCGCCGCGCTGGCGACGATCGCATCCAGCTCCTTTTCGCCAACGGCCTTGCGCGCGGCGATGCGGCCGAACGCCTCAAACACCTTTGCACCGTCCTCCTCGGACAGATCGTAGCCGAGCCGCTCCACGGCCTCCGCGACCTCGCGGCGCGTGCTCGAGGCATCGAGCCGGAGCGCCTCGTCCGTCTGCCGGGGCGAGCCGCCCTCATAGGGCGAGGCGGCGTCGCGGCGGGCATGGAGGATCCAGTCCACCTGCTTTTCGATGCGCGTGAGCTCCGTTGTGGCCAGCTGCATCGAGAGGCCCAGATCCATGCCGCGCGCGCGCAAAATGGCGGCGAGCGCGCTGAGCTGCGTCAGGCCGGTTTCCGGCAGCGTGGTCCGGATCAGGCGCGCGCCCTCGCGCATCGCGGCCACGGCGCAGCCGGCGGCCAGATGCAGCGCATCGGAGCACTGCACGCCGAAGGTCACGCCGTTCAGTGCGGGCGTGCGCTCCAAGAGCGTGCGGACAAAGGCACCGAACTCATCCGGCAGCATGACGCCGGCCGTGTCGCACACGGTGACGGCGGAAGCGCCCGCATCGACGGCCGTTTGCAGCGCCTGAGCGAGAAAATCCGGTTCGGCGCGCGTGGCGTCGCCCGCGCTGAAGGCGACCTCGACGCCGAGCGACACCGCCTTTTTCACGAGCCGGTCGATCAGCTCCAGCATGGCCGCCGGCTTTTTATGGCACTGATACTCCATCTGCACGGTCGACAGCGGCGCGTGGATGCAGATGCAGGGCCGCTTTGCATCGCGCAGCGCCTGCGCCGCGGCCTCGACATCCGCCTCCGTGAGCGCGACGGACAGCACGAGCTTTGCGTGCCGCACGGCCGACGCGATGGACTTGACGAGCAGCGCGTCCGCCACGCCGCTCTTCATGGGCGGCAGCTCGATCGCGTGGGGCTGAAGCCGGTCGATCAGCTTCGCAATCTCAAGGCTCTCCTTGAAGCTGAGGGCCGTTCCGGCCGCGGATTGCGCCTGCTGCAGCGTTGTATCGCTGATCAAAATCGTCTGCATGGTTGTGTTACGTCCTTTCCGAGAAATAAAAAGCGCCCTGGCAGCTGAAGATTCAGCCGCAAGGACGACGATTGCCGCGGTACCACCTTGCTTATCGCACAAAAATGCGATCCCTTAAAGGCTCGATCAAGCCTCTGGCCATGATAACGGGGCCTGCCGCGCTTCCTACTCGACCGTTCAGAAGCGATGCTCAGGAATGAGACTGCGCCGAGTTCCCGCACCGGCTTGCACCGACCGCCGGCTCTCTGGAGCGGGGAAGGATCGCGCATAATTCCTTCATCGCATGAATTGTTGCTAATCGTACCACAAAGCCCCGGCGGTGTCAAGCGGGGGGCGGCGATGTTTTTCGCAGAGGCGCAGAGGGGCGCTCACGCTCGGAGCGTGGCAGTATCACTTTCCAACCGATGCTTTTCGCAGAGGCGCAGGAGGGGCGCCCGCGCTCGGAGCGTGGCAGTATCACGTTCCAACCGATACTTTTCGCAGAGGCGCAGGAGGGACGCCCGCCGCGTGTCCGGGCGAACGGGCGCGATCGGAACTGCATTTCAAAACGCGAATGTCATGGGGCGCCCGCCGCCTGCCCGGGCGAACGGGCGCCCCTGTGGGAACGCTATTCGACGATGCGCGCGACCAGCTCGGCCTCCACCGGACAGTTGAACGCGAGCGTGCCCGTTGCGATCGCCGCGCGCGCATGGCGGCCGCGCTCGCCGAGCACATCGAAAAACAGATCGGACAGCGCGTTGAGCACCGCTGTCTGCTGAAAGAAATCCGCCGCGCTTGCGATGTAGCCCGTCACCTTCACGATCTCCACCCGGTCGAGATCGCCCGCCGCTTCCTTCAGGATCGCGAGCAGGCGAAGGCCCGTTTCAAACGCCGCGCGCCGCCCCTGCTCCAGCGTCACCTCCGCGCCGACGCGGCCCGGAAAGAGCGGTGCGCCGTCCGCCGTGAAGGTGCTCTGGCCGGAAACGAAGACGAGGTCGCCCGCCCGGCGAAAGAGCAGGTAGCTGCCCTTGGGGGAGGGCAGGTCGGGCAGCCGAATGCCGAGCGACAGAAGCCGCTTCTCCGCTCTGCTCATACGGACGCCCCCTTGCAGGACAGGCCGAGCACGGTTTCGGCGTTTCGCACGGCCATCGTTCTCAGGCTTTCGTCATCGAAGCCCGCCTCGCCGAGCAGGTCGAAATACCGCTGCATGCAGACATCCGGCGGCTCCATGCTGCACTGGCCGGAATCCGTGCAGAGCAGCACGCGCTCCGGGCCGACCGCGCGGATGTGCGCGACCATCTGCTCCGGCGTAAACCCGTCGATGGGCATGAAGATGTAGCACATCTCCGCAAATACGTTCTCATACTCGCCGGTCAGCTCGCGCATCTCCGCGTCCGTCAGCGCCGTCGAGGCGTAGATCGGGTGCGTCAGGACGATGCTGCGCACGCCGCGCGACTTGGCCAGCGGCACGATATGGAAGATCTCGTCCCGCGAGATGTGGCCGGTCGCCAGCGCAACGCCGCCCTCCGCCATGACATCGAACGTCTCCTTCAGCGCATCCTGCACGGCGGGCGCGGTCAGGTCGATCGGCTCTATGCTGTCGATCGGCTGCGCACCGGGCGCCGGCACGCCGGCCGTCCATTCCGGCGGGATGTCGAAGCCGATGCCCTTGCGGCGGAGCATGGCGAGGTTGCTCTTTGCGTGCATGGTCGGCATCCAGACGATGCGCAGCAGCGGCACCGTCCCGCGCCGGTAGCCGAGGGACGCGCGCACGGCATTCGGGTTGATGCCGCCGACGAAGCGGTTGAGCGTGACCGAGCCCCAGATGACCGGCGCGCCATACTGCTCCGCCAGCACCGCATACGGAACGGTCGAATAGAAATGGGATTTGGCGACAAAGCCCGCCATGCCGGCCTCCGCCATGCGCCGGCTCATGGTGACGAAATCGTATTTCCGCGGTATCGGCTCCGGGCCGCCGTGGATGTGCAGATCATAAGCGCCCTGAATGTTCATGCGCGTCTCCTCCCCGTCAGAACAGATGGAATGCCGGAGTGCTGCATCGTGCGCTCCGGCCGGTGGTACAAAGTGGATGCATCAGGCCCGCGCGGCGCGCTTTTGGGCCTTGGCCTCATCCTGCTCCCGGTTGACGGCGGCAAGGAAGCCATGGAACTTCTCGACCTGCGCCGGGTCGGGCTTTGGCGTCAGCAGGCTGACGATCACGAAGGTCAGCGCGTTGACGAGCAGTCCCCACGCGCCGCTCGAGATCGAGATGCCGAACGGCGTTTTCCACACGAACTGGGTCAGCAGAACGACCGCCACGCCGGCGATCAGACCGGCCAGCGCGCCCGCCTTTGTGCCGCGCTTCCAGTAGATCGCACCGATGAGCGACGGCAGCACCTGCAGGCAGCCGCCGAGCGCGAACGCCGAGATGCTCATGATGAGCGAGGAGGAGAACTGCGACAGCAGCAGCGCGATCAGCGCGATGACAACGATCGTGATGCGGCCGACCAGCAGGCTCTTTTTGTCGGAAACCGGCTTGCGGGAGAACGGCTTGAACAGGTCGATCGTGAAGATCGAGCTGGCGGCGTGGAGCTGCGAGTCCGCGGAGGACATCGTTGCCGCGAGCGCGCCCGCCATCACAAGCCCCGTCAGCAGCGGCGTAGAATACTTGCTGAGCATGAGCGGCAGAATCTGATCCGGCGCGTTTACGCCCGGCATGTGGATCACGCCCAGGAAGGCCACGACCATGATCGGCACATAGAAGAAGATCAGGTAGATCGGCGAGGTCACCGCGAGCCATTTGAGCGTCTTCGGGTTCTTGACCGCGTAGAAGCGCTGGAAGGACGGCGGGTAGACCGAGATGCCGAACAGCGAGAGGAACGTCGTCATGAAGATCGGCCATTTTTCAACCGGGATCAGCAGCCGGTCGCCGTACTTTTCGGCCATGGTCCGCATGATGTTCGTCCAGTCGAGCGTGCCCTCCACCTTGCCGAGGATCACGCCGCCAGCGATCCAGACGAGGATGATCATCATGATGCCCTGAATGGTATCCGTCCATGCGACCGCCTTGAAGCCGCCGAGCAGGATGTAGCCGATGATGACCGCATACAGGATGATGCAGCCCCACGTGAACGGGATGCGGCCGCCGGTTACGGACTCAAAGATGTGGCCGCCGCCGATGATCTGCGCCTGCAGATACGGGATCAGGAACACGAGGCTGACCAGCGCGACCACCGTGCGCAACGCCTTGCTCTGGTAGTAGTCGCCGAGCAGGTCGCCCTGCGTCATATAGCCGTACTTCTTGCCGAGGTGCCAGACCGGCCGCCCGATGAGATAGATCATCATGGGGCTGACGATGCAAGAGGTCATCGTGGCGAAGAAATCGATGCCGGAGGAGTACAACTTGCCGGCCGCGCCGAGGAACGCGAAGCTCGAGTGGAACGTCGCCACATAGGTGAAATACGCGACAAACGGGCCGATGCTGCGGTTGCCGACGAAATAGTTTTCGAGCGACATCTTGCCCTTGTCGCGGCTGAACACGCCGACGGCGAGCACGATCGCACAGTAAATGCCAATGATGATGAGGACCTGAATCCAGCCTTCCATACGCCAACGCCTCCTTCCCTGTCAGTCGCGGAACAGCAGCCCCGCGAGCACAATGCCCACCACAATCAGCAGCGTGTACGCCGCCCAGAAATAGAACAGACTGAACGGCATCCCGAGCACGAACGGCTCGAGCCGCTGCCCGATCATGCCGACCGGCCCGTTCACCAGCGCAAAGCACAAGAGCCATCCGACCAGGCCGCAGATCTGCTTGCTTCTCCTTGTTTTCAGCATGGTTATCCCTCCCATTCT
>JAQXRK010000093.1 GCA_029218485.1 bacterium
GGCTCGAACAGATCGTCGAGCAGCGTATCGCAGTTGCCCAGCAGCGGAAACACATTGCCGCGCGCGCACAGGCGCATGATGCGCCGAAGCAGCGGCAGCGCCTGCTCGCCGCGCTCGATATAATCGCCGAGCAGCACCAGCGCGTCCGCATCGGAAAACCGCACCTGCCCGAGCAGACGGTCAAACAGCGCGTCGTTGCCGTGCAGATCGCTCACGGCGATGATGCGGCGAAACGCGCCCGGCTGCAAAGACCGAACCCGCGCGGGACGGTTCGGCGCGGGGGAAAGCGGGCTGCGGCACTCCATGCCCTGGTCAGCACTCCTCTCTTCGATGCGCGGCCGCCATGCCGGCGGAAGCCTTTGAGCCGCGAGAATATTCTGTCAACTTGCGCTCTGCGATGCGCGGCCGCCATGCCGGCGGAAGCGGCGGCCGCTGATCCCGGGTTTATTCTGCGCCGGCGCGCGATAAAAATGTGTCGTTGGCTGCCCGCGCCCGGGCCAGCTTCTTCGGGTCGTCGCCGTTGTTCTGCCGCATGCGCCGGTAGGCCCGGCTGGCGAACACGTTGAGCAGCATGCTGACGAGGCCGATGACGATGAGCGCCCAGCCAAGCGGCTTCATATCCCGGAAAAAGCAGGCGATGGCGGCAGTGATCGGCAGGACGGTCGTTACCGTGAGCAGCACATAGGCCATTGCGATCACCTGTCCCTGCCGGTAGGTCTGGAAATAGCAGGCGGGGTTCTTTTGCAGGCAGGCCTGCCGCAGCGCGCGGTATTCCGTGTCCGGCAGCTTGACCGAGATCGCGCGGTCCCTGCCGTCCAGATTGAACAGCAGCAGGTGGTCCACCCGGTTTTTCTCTGAGGCCACCTTGATCAAAGCCGCATAGGGGATCCACTCCCCGCCGGCGCGGACGCCGTCCGGCAAAATTTCAAATCCTTTCATATCCATGCTCCTTTCGTGCAGGAATTGTCCCCGGAGGGAAACGGCTCGTCCAGGAAATCCTGCAGACGCAGCGTTTCCCCGGGCAATATGCAGCAGAACGACTCGTCCCATTGCCCGGTGAGGAGTTTTTTCAGAATGCGGGTGCTGCCGCAGCAAAGGTCGAACCGCAGGCCGAAGCGCTCCGCCAGCGCGCGCGGGACGGGACAGGCGGAGGGCAGGTCATACGCGCCGGTATCGATCATGCCGATGGCGGCGTAGTTTTTGAGCATAGTGCGGTACACGCGCATGGCCTTCTGCTCCCCGTATGTCTGACAGGCGCGCTGAAACCCCGCTTCCAGCGACCGATCGCCGGAGAGCCACCCGCGCGTGAGATACAGCGTATGCGTATCCGGTTCGCCGGAGAGCAGCATGTGGATGCAGTCGTGGCAGCGCGGGATCACGAGCCGGGCGTGCGCCGCGCCGACGCCCTCGACCGCCTTGCCGCAGAGGGTCATGCCGAGCAGGATCGTCTCATAGGCGCCGTCGAGGGAAGCGATCGCTTCCTCCAGCCGGGCGCGCAGCAGCGCGGGCGTTTCATGCAGGCCGCGGTCGAGCCACGTGACGGGCATGGCGCAATCCAGCTCGTTCATGACGAGGTTCAGCTCATCGGCGATCATTTCGCAGGCGACGATCGCGCAGCGTCCGGGCGCGAAGACGAATGGAGAGGCAGAAATATCCATATTAATAAGTAAGGACGAAGCCCGGTGCGCCGCACCGGGCTTCGTCGGGGTTCAGTTGCACAGATCAGTCCTTCTCATGTCTCGACACATCAGAATCTGAACTGGATGCCCATTTCGGTCAGGTCGGCCTTGACCTTGTCGTACATGGCCTGCCACTCCGGCGTCGGCTCGATGGTCTTGACATCGTAGACCTCGTTGAACGGCTTGCCGAGGTTCGGATTGTCGAGCGTGTGCTCGTACTTCTTGAAGATGCGGCGGATGAGGTCGTTGCCCTGCTCCTCCGTCATGCCCATGTGGAACACGGCGTCGACGGTCTCGGCGAACAGGCGGTCCTCAAGGCCCGAGCAGTTCGGATACACGCCGTTGGTGGAGCCGAGGCTGTCGGTGTTGAGCGCGCTGAGCTCCTGCGCGATGGCCAAAGCCGCCGCCTCGTAGAGCACCTCCTCGGTACCGGCGCCGCAGGTGGTCCATGCATCCGCCAGAATCGCGATCGGCGAACGGAGTGCGAACGCGCGGCCGATGATGCTGTCCATCCACATGCCCTCGCGGGTGCTGACGGACACGTACTTGTTATGGATGGCATGCAGGCAGTGCATCTGCACGCCGTAGGCTGCCGTTGCGAGCATGATGGCCGCTGCGCCAACGATGGCCGCGCCCTCGACGCCGCCGGCAAAACCGCCGATGATCGGATCCATCAGGCTCGTCGTCCATGCCGGGTATTCCGAGCCGGTCATGACGCGCGAGAGGCGGATGTTGTCCGTCTTCAGCTCGGACAGAACCGGGATCATGTGCGAGTCGGTGGTGCGCATGTATTTCTCGTTGCAGATGGCCAGCGTGCCCAGCTCCGTCGCGCTGCTCTCGCCGGCGGCGTAGATGTGCGTGCCGGGACGGCCGTAGCGCGTGAGCGCCTCGCGCATCCACAGCATCTCCTGACGGCAGGCGCGGATCTCGAGCGGGCCGCCCGTCTTGACGTCCATGCCCTCGATGGAGACGAGGCTGCCGGGGATGATGATGTCGATCAGCGGCTCCTTGGCGTAGGACATCATGATCGGGAGGAACAGCTCCTCGGGCAGCGGCGTGCCGGGGCAGCCGCCGCAGACGCACATCTTGTGCCCGTCATGCAGGCGGCGCGCACGCATGACGCGGGCGTCCTTGCCTTCGCCGAGCAGCATCTCCTTCGGCGCCTGTTCGAGCGCCTGGAGCAGCTCCTGCCGCGTGAAGCGGATGACCCTGCTGGTATCGACGCACAGCATGCCCATCTCGTCGCACAGCTCCAAAGCCGCGTCAAACAGATTGCTCGCCATGGTGTCGTCGGAGAGGATGACGTTCTCCTTGTCGAATTTGATGCCGTACTTTTTGACCAAGCGCTTGTTGGTCTTGTACAGCTTCATATTAAAGTCGTCTTCTTTAATATAGTCGCCGGTTTCTGCTCTGCGCAATACTTCAAAGATATCTGCCATTTATTTACCCTCCGCATACATCTTTTTGACCAGTTCGACCGCTTCCACGGCAGTACCGGAGTAGCCGTCCGCACCGATCTGTTCCACATATTCCTTCGTGACGGCGCCGCCGCCCATGATGACCTTGATCTCGTCGTGCTTGCCGCAGGCATCGCGGATGCTGAGCACTTCCTTCGCAAACGGCAGGGACGTGGTGAGCAGGGAGGACAGACCGATGAAATCCGCCTTGTACTCGATCGCCTTTTCCACAAACACGTTCGCCTTGACGTTGTTGCCCAGATCATGCACCGTAAAGCCGGCTACGCGCAGCATGGTGCAGAGGATTTCGCGGCCGATATCATGGATGTCGCCCTGCAGGTTGCCGACCACCAGACAGATGGGCGCTTCCGCTTTCTGCACATGCTTCTCGATCTCGGGCGAGAGAACCTTCATGGCCTCTTCCATCGCGCCGCCGCCGAGGATCAGCTCCGGCAGGAAGCACTCGAGGTTCTCAAACTGTCTGCCGAGCTCGTTGATGCCGGCGGTGAGGGCGTCGACGATGGCGAACACATCGATGCCCTGATCCAGCGCTTCCTGCGCAAGTTCTGCGGAATCACCCTCGTCGGTGTCGATAACGCTTGCAGTGATTTTCTCCAACAATTCGTTCATGATGTACTCCTTTCATTGATGCCGGCTGAGATTAAGCGGCTTTTCTTTTATTCGCGATGGTGGATGCGGCCCAGTAGATGACGGCGGTCACGATGACGGTGGAGTAGATCGCACCGATCGTATTCATGATGAAGCCGAGGTTCAGGGCGATGAAGTAGGCGACGACGCCGGCACACCAGGAGCCGATGGCCACCCAGTTGACGCCGTTTTTATACCAGTAGATACCGCCGACCTTGGCGCACTGCGACCAGTCGTACTCGCGCTTCTTGACCACATAGAAATCGATGATCATGATGGCGAGCAGCGGCGCGAAGATGAGGCCCACGTAGGTCAGGAATACCGTGAACGCATCGTAGAAGCTGTTGACCACGATCGGGATCAGCGAGATGAGCAGCGTGGCAACGGCGGTGCCGTACAGCGCTTTCTTCTCACCCAGCTTCGGCAGCGCGTTGGCCACGGACATGCCGGCCGCATAGATGTTGACGCAGTTGGTCGTGCAGGTGGCGAGGATCAGCACGAGGAAGGCGACCCAGCCAAGGCCGAGGTTGGCGACGATGGTGGACGGGTCGGAAGCATTGGGATCGAACACGCCGGCGGTGATCGAGTTGGCGATCGCGCCGAACATACCGACGATGGCAAACCAGAACAGGGCCACGTTTGCGCCGATCATCGGGGCGACGACGGCGGAGCGCTTGTTCTTGGTATAGCGGGTAAACTCAGCGATGGCGGGGATCCAGCCGAAGCTGAAGGCGACCATGATATCCATGGCCTCGCCGAAGCGAATCGAGAAATCACCGGTGGGTACCCAGGCGAAGATCTCGGCCAGCGGGTAGGCCTTGAGGATGGCGTAGGTCTCCCAGATGGTCAGCGCCACGAGCAGGATGACGGACACGCGCTCCGCGATCTTGATGGAGCGGGAGCCCTGAACGACGGTCATCAGAATCTGGATGACGCTGCAGAGCACCACGCCGAACACCATGACCCAGCCGCTGCCCTCCATGCCGAAGGCCGGCCAGTTGAAGAGCTGGTTGAGCAGGTAGCTCAGGGAGATGGCCGCGATAAACGTGTTGCAGGCGCACCACCCGACGAACTGGATGGTGTTGAGCACCGATGGCAGGACGGAGCCGCGGATACCGAAGGACGCGCGGGTGAGGCCCATCGTCGTCGTGCCGACTTTGTAGCCCATGTAACCGACCAGAGCCATGATGGCGTAAGCGATGGGATTGGCGATGAAGATGACGGCAAGGCCGCCGAGAACGCCGACCGCTGCGATGCAGCCGCCGGTATACCACGAGGAGGTGTTGGCATTGGCGCCGATCCACGTTGCGATCATGTCCCAGAAGCCGTAGTGGCGGGCGGACATGGGAACCGCAACTTCAATGGGGTATTCTTCAGTACTTACAATTGGTTGTTCGTTGTTTTCCATAAAGAGTCCTCCTTCCCAATGTTGTTTGATTCGCTTAGTGATGGAGCAGAGCGGGGAATACGGGGGTCGCAATTCACCTCTTGTTGTTCAGTTTTTGCCGGGTACTGTGGGGTTTTGAACATATAAACGTGGATGTAACTGGTTTCTCATTCATTATAGAGGAATCCAACCGCTTTTCCATTGTTTAATGGACTAAACATTAGAACAAAAAATAGAATATTTATGGATAACTGTCCAAATATATCCAAAAATATCGAAAAATGGGATAAAAAATCGGACATTCGGAGGAATTACATCAGAAAATAATGAATATTACGGGAAAATCACCGAAATTTATGCAAATTTGGACGAATGAACAAAAATAAAATTGAAATACGGAGAATTTTATGATAAAATACAAAAAACGGTTGGAGGAGCGGCCATGACGATCACCTATGAAATCGCGGCGTTTATCCTGGATGAGATTGCCCGTATGACAGATGCGAAGCTGTATATCACCAATCACGCGGGGGAGATCGTCTCCGGATCGAACCGCCTTCTGACCGGCACGGTGGTGCGCGAGGCGATCGAGGCGATCGGCGGCAGCGACCGCGTTGTGCTCACCGGCGCGCCGCCGTCCCGGCTCACCGGGGTGGCCTTTCCGGTCTGCTTTCAGGACCAGTGCGTCGGCGCGGCGATCATAGCGGGCGATCCGAAGGAGTGCGAGCCCATTCTGCGCATGGTTCGCTTTGCGATCGAGGCGATGCTGGAGCGCTCCATCCATACCCGGCAGGGCGTGTACAAGCGCCGGATGATCGAGAGCTGGATTGCCAACCTGTTCAATGAGGAATACAACGACTGGGACGAGCTGGAGCACACGGCGGGCGCGCTGGGCATCCATGCGAACGCCT
Source organism: bacterium (assembly GCA_029218485.1). Taxonomy (GTDB): domain Bacteria; phylum Bacillota; class Clostridia; order Christensenellales; family CAG-138; genus Aphodomorpha. The sequence continues at coordinate 6,083 of JAQXRK010000093.1, forward strand.
ATTCCACGATCGTGGTGCTGCATGTGACGAGAAAGAGCAGCGCGGGCTCGCTCACCTATCAGGACCCGTCGTTCGTGGAAAACTTTATTCTGCACAACATCAGCGACATGGTCAGGATCAACTATTACAGCTATCTGGGCAGAAACCTGTATGCGTTCAGCATCGGGGCGAACGCGAACCGCATGCGCACGCGCGGCGGCTTCCGCAGCGAGCTGTATGAGGCGCTGTCCGTGCTGAACACCAAGCTGGCGCAGGTCAACATGACCTGTCTGGCCGGCATCGGGGAAGCGAGCAGCAATCTGCAGGGCTACCGGCGCAGCTTTTTGCAGGCGAAAAAGAGCATCGAGCTGTCGCAGCGGCTGCCGGAGGAGCACCCGGTCATGCACGTCTACGACTGGGGGCTGCTGTACTTCCTGAGCCTGATCCCCAAAAACGTGGTCGCGGAGCTGACCGCGCAATACCTTTCCAAGGCGCACGATCTGAAGCCGGAGCTGATTGAAACGGTGGAGACGTTTTTTATGAACAACTGCGCGGTGCAGAAGACGGCCGACGCCCTGAACGTGCACAAGAACACGCTGCTCTACCGGTTCAAGCGGATGAAGGAGCTGTGCGGGCTGGATCCGCAGGATTTTCAGGACGCGGTCGTGCTCCGGCTGCTGCTGCAGCTGGGGCGGCTGTACCCCGACCTGCTGGCGGAGGCGGCCGGCAGCGCGGAGGGCTGAGAAAACGGAACAAGGGACAAACACGGCGGCCGCCCTGCGAGGGCGGCCGCCGTTTTCTGCGCAGCCGCATCGGTTTTTGCGGCTGCAGTTTTGTCCGGTTTTCTGCGCTTTGCCGTTGCGGCATCCGGCGCCGCTCGCCGGCGCCCCGCGACGGGAGGGGGGCAACACGCAGGCCGGAAGGATTCTTGCGAAGCTGCGCCGCTCTCCGGCGTCCCTCGGTAGGAGAGAGGGAAACACGCAGGCCGGAAGGATTCTTGCGAAGTTGCTCCGCTCGCCGCGACCCGCGGCGGGAGCGGGGGCGTCAGAACAGCATGGCCTCGATATAGCGGTCGTGGAAATACGGATTGGTCGCAAGCTCGATCGTCTCCATGCGCTGCACGATGGCCGCGGCCGAAGCAAGCTTCTGCTCCGACTGGAGGATCTGGCCGGCGCCGTTGCCCGCGGCGTTGCCGATGGCGGAGGCCTTGCCGGCAAAGCCCGGCGGGATCAGGCCGATGCGCTCGGCGCTGACGGGGCGCAGATAGCTGCCGAAGCC
>JAQXRK010000094.1 GCA_029218485.1 bacterium
CAGATCCACGCGCCGCAGGTCTTCGGAGGAATAGTCGGTAATGTTCGTATTCATCAGGCTGCCGTTCGGCACCGTGATGCGCTTGTTGTCCGGGGTCATGATGACCGTGTAGAACAGGGTGACCTCTTTGATGACGCCCTCGACGCCGGCCGCTGCGACATAGTCCCCCTGATGGAAGGGCTTGAAGATCATCAGCATGATGCCGCCCGCCAGATTGGAGAGCGCGCCCTGCAGGGCGAGGCCGACGGCAACGCCCGCCGACGCCAGCACGGTAACGACGGACGCCATGGGAACGCCCAGAATGCCGATGATCGATATGACGAGTATGACATACAGCCCCGCCTTCAGAAAGCTGAGGGTGAAGGTTCGGGCCGTCCCCTCGACCTTTGTGAGCATCCTGCTTTTACCAAGGAATCTCATGATGCTCTTGATCAGGAGATTGCCGACAATTAGGACAAGCAGTGCAAGCAGGATCTTCCCGCCTGCGGCGGTGGCCATTGCGGCCAGATTGGACAATACAGAATCCATATGGTTTGCTCCTTCTATATTCAATACTTGCTCAAGCGCTCTCAAAAGTCCGTTTTTGAGATTGCACCATTGTATCATAAAAAATACCGTTGTTGAAGGACGTTCCTCCGAAGCGGTGCGGCGGAAAGGACAAAAACAGGGCCGCCGGAATCCGTCCGGCGGCCGTGTGTCTGGGTTGAGCGGGCGCCCGTCCGCATGCCGGCAGCGTGCTCCGGCAGGGTGGGCGCGGCGGTTACCGATAGGAATCGGCGACGTCGAGGAACGCCTGAATCCGGTCGACCTTGCCGGACTGGATCGTATAGGCGCCGAGCTGCGTGCGGATGGCCGTCGGCTCATAGGGAATGGCCTCGGCTACCCAATCCGCGATCTGCTGGTCGGTCATCTCCGTGACATGGTACATGTACAGCAGCCAGTCGAACGGCAGGGAGGTGTTGGCGCGCACGCTTTCGAGCGTGAGCTGCGGCGAGACGGACGGCTGGTAGTGCGTTACGCCCGCCTTCTCCAGATACGGCAGGTGCGCGGGCACCAGCGCTTCGCAGTGCAGCGGGTGCTCCTTGCCGGTCGTCATGCCCGCAAAGTGGCGCCGCCAGAACGGAACGACCATCTCATCCCACATCGAGGGCGGTACCATGCTCGCCAGATCGTCGGCAAACCGGTCGCAGGCGTCGCTGACGGCCGGACGGCCGCAGAACGTATTGACCGCCGCGCGGAAAGCGAGCGAGCTGTCGGTCATCAGTTCGAGATAGTATGCGGACCGCTCCGGATCGTCGATCATGTCCATATAGAAGTCGGTACCGCGATACAGCACCGCCGAGGTCAGCGGCCCTTCGGCCACGAGACCGCCGATGGCCGGCGAGTTTGGATAGACCTCCCGGAGCCGTGCCGACAGCTCGGCATACTGCTTGAAGATCGGGCAGGCCGTGAAGTCCATGCCGCGGGCGTCCTCGAGCAGCCGGATCGCATCCTCCAGCGAATCGGCGGCGGGCGAGATGTTCGGCTCCGCGTTGTCCGAGTAACGGACCGGCGCGCCCAGACAGATCAGATGTCCGTAGGAATTGGGCGCCGCCGTCGGCTCGCGCGGCGGAATGCGGCCATGGAAGGTGTCGAGGGTCCACTCGGTCGCGGCTTTCCAGGACAGAATCAGCTTATCAGCGTCCAAAAAGAAGTCTTTTTCGCTGACACCCGCCAGATACGGGGCCACATCATGGTAGATCTCTACCGTGAATTGCGGGCGATAGGTCATTTGGTGGGTTCCTCCTGTTCGATGAATGGTTGATTCGTCTGAGCGCCTGCTTTATTCGCCCATCAGAGCGAGCAGGTTTTCGCGGCAGATCTTGTTGTACGCCTTCTGGCTGATGTGACCGCCCTCCACGGCGTCGTCGAGGAAATGCGAGAGGGGCATGTAGTTGCTCAGCTCGCAGTAGTCCACGCCGAAGAACAGCTTGTCCTGGAACTCCTCAAGGAATTTATAGCCGAACGCCGGGTCGCGCATGATCGCGTTTCCGCCGGAACCGGCGGACAGGTCGCCGTACATATTCGGATAGTTGCGCAGCAGCTCGACGGCGCGGCCGCCCGGCACCACCGGCGTCTTGGGACGGTCGCCGCGGATGGCTTCCGTGTTGTCGCCGCTGATCTCGGACCACCATTTCTGGCTGTGGCCGATGAGCTTGAGCTTCGGGAATTTCTTCAGCGTGGCTTCGATTTTGGGCAGGCCCAGATCGTCCACGATGCCGTAATCGTTGCCGCCGGCCCAGCCGATGTGGAACAGCACGGGCAGGCCGCACTTCTCCGCATGGAAGAACAGGTTCTGCATCATCGGATCGTCGACGGGCAGGTTGGCCGTCAGCTCGCCGATGCCCTTGGCGCCGAGGGACTTGTAGTATTCCATCGGGATGGAGAGGTCGGCATCCGGGCTGTTGGTCAGCCAGCGGGGGTCGATGTTGCAGAACCACCAGCCGATGGTCTCCGGGTGCTCCTTCGCGCAGATGCGCGCGGCGCGCACGGAAAACTGGTCGCTCTCATACTCGGGCGATACGATCGGCAGAGCCACGCCCTTTTCCACGCCGATGCGGTCGTACATGGGGCGCAGCTCTTCACAGGTCAGACCGATGGGGGAATACTCTCTTTCCAGCATGACATGCGCATGGAGATCCAGTTTTTTCAAAATCATGATCGAAGATCCTTTCTGCCCGCGGGGCGGGCGTTGATTTTGGTTGTGCGCTCAGCCTTCGACCAGAGCGAGCAGGTTTTCGCGGCAGATCTTGTTGTACGCCTTCTGGCTGATGTGGCCGCCCTCCACGGCGTCATCGAGATAGTGCGACAGGGGCATATAGTTGCCAAGCTCGCAGTAGTCCACGCCGAAGAACAGCTTGTCCTGGAACTCCTCGAGGAATTTGTAGCCGAACGCCGGGTCGCGCATGATTGCGTTCGCGCCGGAACCGGCGGACAGGTCGCCGTACATGTTGGGATAGTTGCGCAGCAGCTCCACGAGCCGGCCGCCGGGCGTCACGGGGCCTTCGGGATAACCGTTGCGGTTCTCCGCGTTGCAGTCGCCGCTGATCTCAGCCCACCATTTCTGGCTGTGGCCGATGAGCTTGAGCTTCGGGAATTTCTTCAGCGTCGCCTCGATCTTGTAAAGCCCCAGCTCGTCCACGATGCCGTAGTCGCCGCCCTGCTTGCCGATATGGAACAGGATGGGCAGGCCGCACTTCTCCGCGTGGTAGAACAGGTTCTGCATCATCGGGTTGTCAACGGGGAGATTGGTGGTGAATTCGCCAAGCCCCTTGGCGCCGAGGGATTTGTAGTATTCCATCGGGATGGAGAGGTCGGCGTCCGGGCTGTTGGTCAGCCAGCGGGGATCGACGTTGCAGAACCACCAGCCGATGGTATCCGGGTGCGTTTCGGCGGCCGTGCGCGCCGCGCGCACCGAGAGCTGATCGGTCATGTGCTCGGGCGATACGATCGGCAGCGCCACGCCTTTTTCTACGCCGATGCGGTCGTACATCCCGCGCAGCTCTTCGCAGACCAGACCCATGCCGTTGGTCGCGCCCCAGCAGGGGTATTCCTTTTCGAGTACTACATGTGCGTGAATGTCCAGTTTCTTGATAATCATAATGCTCTATCCCTTCTGCCCGCTGTGCGGGCGTTGATGCTGCTGACGCGCGCAGTCTTTGCGGCAGGGATTGTCGCTCGGCTGGCCGCCGGTTGGGCGCTGATGCAGGCAACAATGGAGAGGGCGCCCGTGAACCGAATGGCATATCCTGTAGATATGGGACTCTACCGATATTTTAGTGAAATGTGTTTCAGAACGCCATGTAAGACATTTGTGTTCTCATGTAAATAATTTTGCTTGCCGGGCGACGGGCGGAGGAAACGGGGCAGCGCGCAGCGCCCGTGCGCTCCCGCGGCCGGGCGGAGGAGGCGAAATCCACGGCATAAAGAACGCCGCCCTGAGGGCGGCGGATTTCATGGCGGCAAACCATAGAACGGCGAACCATAGAGCGGCAAACCAAAGAACGGCAAATCTCAGAGCGGCAAACCGCAGGGCGGGGCGACAGGCGGGGAGGGCGGGCCGGTGGCGCGCAGCGGACAGAAAGTGCAGCACGCCGAAACCGGCGGCGTTGACCGCCGCCGCTATACCACGAACCGGTAGCCGAGGCCGCGGACGGTCTGGATGTAGTGTGGATCGGCCGGATCGTCCTCGATTTTCTGCCGGAGCCGGTTGATATAGACCATGATCGTGTTATCGTCCACGATGGCGTTGCCCCACACGAGCTCGTAGAGCATGTCCTTGGAGAAGACGCGGTTGACATTGTCCAGAAAGAGCCGCATGATGGCGCTTTCCTTCGGAGAGAGCACGATCTCCTGCCCGTTTTTGTGCAGCCGCATCGTGGTCATATGAAACTGAAACGGCCCGGCGGTGAGCACGTTGTCCGCACTCGAGAGCTGGTTGCGGCTCCTGCGGATGAGCGCTTTGACCTTCGCCCCGAGCGTGACCGGATTGAAGGGCTTGGTGATGTAATCATCGGCGCCGATATCGAGCCCGTACACGGTATCGAAGTCCTCGTTCCGGCCGCTGACCACGATGATGGGCAGCGTCAGGCCGCGGCCGCGAACCTCCTCGATCACCCGGAACCCGTCCATGCCGTGCATATTGATATCGAGCAGCAGCAGCGCATATTCCTTCTGCTGCAGCATGACCAGCGCGTCCTCGCCGCTCGTTGCGGTATCGGCTTCGATACCGTTGCGGTGTACAACGCGGTACAGCGTT
>JAQXRK010000095.1 GCA_029218485.1 bacterium
CCTGTCCGCAAGCGACGTCCGGCGCGCCGGGGATGCGGACGAGATTCGGATTTCCATCGTGGAGGAGGCACAGGCATGAAGCGAGAACTGACCTGCATCGGATGCCCGATGGGCTGTCTGCTGCGCGCGGAGATAGAGGACGGGATCGTACAGAATGTCGAAGGTTTTTCCTGCAAGGTGGGCGAGCGCTATGCACACGAGGAACTGACCGCGCCGCGGCGTATGGTCACCGCGCTCTGCCGCGTTCAGGGTACCCGCGCACCGCTTCCGGTCAAGACCAGCCGGTCGGTCGACAAGCGGCTTGTGTTCGACTGTCTGAAAGAGATCTCCGGATATACCGCGTGCGCGCCCGTTCATATCGGGGATGTCCTGATCCACGGCGTGTGCGGGACGGACGCGGATGTTGTAGCGACGGCGGAGCTTCCCGCCGTTCGGGAGCGCACGGATGCATAGCCCTCCATGGCGCGCTGCGGGAAGTGGAGAAGCGCGTGATCTTCTGATATCGGGCGCCTTGTGGCCGCCCGTATTGCGGGCAGTGGTGAAACTGCGAACGACCTGTCAAAAAAGCTGCGGTATACCCGCCGTTTTTTTGATGGATGAAAGCTATGGAAGGCGCGCTTTCACGGGGCGTTTGTCAGCCCGGAAGCCTACGCGTCCGCAAACGTGATGCGCTTCAGCGTTGGCCACAGCCGGTTGGCACACGCCTCCATCTGCTCCTTGTCGCGCGCGGAAACCGGTTCAAACAGCGTGATCGTGAGCGCGGCGCCCTTTTGCTTCCATCTCCCGATGACCCTCCCATCGAGCAGGACCGCGGGCATGACGATCCCGGCGAGCGTAAAGATCCTGCGCAGGTGCTCCGGCGGGAGGTACAGGCCCTCCGTTTTCTGATAGCCGAGCATCAACGGATCAAAGCCCGCCAAAAAGAGACATTTGGGAACGGTTTGTACTTTGGGCGTCTCCCGTTCCAGATAAAAGTATGTTCTGCCGCTGCAGGAAAGCGAAGATACCGGCAGCTTGGCGAGCACCCGTTTTATCTCCGCCTGCGTTGCTGCAAAAAAGTACGCGGCGTCGCGGATGGTGGCCGGCGCATAGAACGTGAAATACCGCCGCGCCAGCTCGAGCCTTGCCGCATCGCCCTCCATCGGCGCGAACGCCGGGCACAGGCGGAACACTTTCTCTTCCCCCTGCGCCTGAGCCGGTACAGCGTAACAGATGCGCCCGGCTTCGCACAGCGCCCGCACCGTCCCGCCCCAGGCATTGAAAACGCTCTCGGCCTCTCCATCCGTCATCCCGTTTTTCAGACAGACATCGCGGAGCGCCTCCCGCCCGGTTATGCCGGAGGCAATGCTCTGTTCCATCAAAGCGGCAAAATACGCTTTGCGCTCCTTGGTGATATGGTCGTCCGCCTCCAGCGTATCGCACGGGCGGAGGAAGCGCTTGCGGCCCGTATGGAGAAACAGCGGCAAATCCTCCTCAGAAAAGGCGTGCATCGTGCCGCGGATCGTCCAGCTCTTCACAAGGCGCTCTGTATCCGCCTCCTGAAAATGCGCGCAGCGGATGCGGATGGCATGAAAGGCATTGGACAGATACTGCGCCTGTATGCCGCACAGGTCGCGAACGACCGCGCGGCAGTCCACGCCCGACAACAGATGCTGATTCTCCAGCTGACGGATCTTGATTTCTTCGATGTCCATCGTGTCCTCCTTCGCCGCTATCCCGCTGCACGCGCGCGGGCGCAGCCGATCCAAATCTTCCACCATCATAAATCTACGGTGTGTACAGAGCAGCAGGTCTCCCGGCTGCTCCCCCTTCCCCTGCTCCTTAGGCGCCCGGTTTGCACCGCGCCCTCGCAGCGAGCAGCGATCGTACAACGCCTCCCACCACCGGCAGCCGGGCGCAGCGGAAGCCCCGGCGCAGGGCACATGAATGCGCCGCGCAGCAGGGCGACTGGTGGTGCTTGTCCGATAGAACGCTGCGCACACGGCGGATGGACGCGCCATCACCGACAGCAGGATTGCTCAGATCACACGACCCGTTCCCTGTGCCGGTCATCCCGATGGGCCAAATGCAGCATGGCCGGGCTATCCATACAGCCCGCCCAACCCGCACGTTCGTACGGGCGCTGTTGTACGGTTCAACCGCCGACAACGGAACAAGAAGCGCTCAACCCTTTTGAGCGCATGGTCGCTGTTTCGCCCGTTGCGCACTCCCGTTTCTCCTGCAGCCGTGCATGTGTCCCGGCATCCGTTGGCGCTGAAAGGGAACCGTTCAGCGGACAGCACGCGCCCCAACGCTCCGCACTGGCTCCCGTATGGCCGGAGCGATGGTGCAGCGCCTTCGGCCGCGCGCATGTGCCCGCTCACAGGTGGAAGCGAAAGACCGAGCGGTGGCGATACGTCTCCCCCGCCCGGAGCACCGCGGAGGGGAACGCAGGCTCGTTCACCGCGTTCGGATAATGCTGCGTCTCTAGGCAGAGGCCGCCATGGTGGGCATAGTGCGCACCGCGCTTGCCCGGCCGCCCGTCAAGGGCGTTGCCGGTATAGAGCTGGACGCCCTCCATGTTCGTTTCCAGCGTCATCGTAACGCCGGTGCGCGGGCAAAACACGGTTGCGGCATGGCGCATGCCCTCCCCCTGCAGCACAAAATTGTGGTCATAGCCGTGCGTGGGCCGCAGGATCGGATCGCCGATCCGCTCGCCGATTGCAACCGGAGACGAAAAGTCCATGGCGGAATGCTTGGTGGGTCGCTGTTCTCCGGTCGGGATGCATTCCGCATCGACCGGCAGATAGGCGGCCGCCGCCGGCATGGTCAGCACATGGTCGAGGATGGTTCCGTTTCCCTGTCCCGCCAGATTGAAATAGCTGTGATTCGTCAGGTTCACGACCGTATCCCGATCGGTAACCGCCTCATAGTCGATGGCAAAGCCGTCCTTGAGAAGCGTATACGTCACCGAGGCCCTGACCGTCCCGGGAAAGCCCTCCTCTCCATCCGGCGAAACGAGCGAAAACCGCACGGCCCGCTCCGACGGCTCCGTCTGCCAGAGCTTTCGGCTGAACCCGCGCTCTCCGCCATGCAGCTGGTTTTTCCCCTCATTTGCCGTCAATGCATACCGCTGCCCGTTGAGCGTAAACGCGGCGCCGGCGATGCGGTTGCAGTTGCGGCCGACCGTCGCACCAAAGTAGCTGTCATCGAGGCAATACTCCCGAACCGTATCGTACCCAAGGCAAACATCCAGCCCGTTCGGCAGCACGAACGCGCAAAGCGTGGCGCCGAGCGATAACA
>JAQXRK010000096.1 GCA_029218485.1 bacterium
TCCGGTCTATCAGAGCGCGGATGGGAGCGTCTACCTGACGGCGGGGCAGGGCACCTCCATGAGCGGCGATGTTGGGCTTTCGCAGGGCGAGATCATGACGCATACATTGACCGAGACGTATACCGAGACCGATGGCGGGGAGACGCATGAGGAGACATTTACGGCAATCTTCCACCTTTCGATCATGTTCGCGCCGGAGGAGATCGTTGTGCAGCAGATGGGCGGCGACGGTACGGTCCTCTGCCGCGACAGCTATGCACCGGGCAAGATGCCGGAAACGATCCGTCCGGCGGCGGACTGCGCGTATCTCATCGTGGAAACGCTGTCCACCGCGCCGGATCAAACGCCGCACGCCGACCGGCAGCTGCTGGACCGCGAGACCGACTCGCTCGTGACCTATGCGGCGAACGAGAGGGGATATTGCGTGGCCGTGTATTCCGCCATTGCATGGCCGGAGGCGGACGATTCGCTCTGAGCACAGGCAGGCGGCACCGCCCGAGAGCCGGTGCCGCCCTTCAACAGCCATGCCCCTCCCCCGCAGCCCGTGCGGGAGAGGGGAAGCGGGCGCTGCCATCTCCATAACCCGTGCGGGAGAGGGAGAGCGGGTGGCGGCGGAACGATCGGGTGCCTGACGGGCAGGAACCCCCGCAGCCCGCTTCACCCCTGTTGCCCGTGCGGGAGAGGGAGAGCGAGTGCTACCACCCCAAAACCCGTGTACTCAAGGGAGAGCAGTTGGCGGCGAAACGATCGGATGCCTGACGGGCAGGGAACCCGCAGCCCGCGCTACCCCTGTTGCCCGTGCAGACGAGAGAGCGGAGCCGCCTCCTCCATAACCCGTGCGGGAGAACGGACCGGGGCAGCTACTGCCTGAGCCGTGCGATGTTCTGACGGTAGCCCTCCAGCGTTTCGCCCTCGGTGATGCCCCAGTCGCTCTGCAGAATCTCGATCACATGCGCATAGGCGTCGATGGCGGCGTCCCGGTCGCCAAGAATTTCCGCGATGTGCGCAAGGCACTCATAGTTGTCCGTGAAGCGCGGCGGCTCCTGCAGCCGGATGGCGTGCCGGTAGTCCTCCATGGCTTCCTCGTACCGGCAGAGGCGCACCAGCCCGTCCGCGCGGCTGCTCCAGACATGCCAGTCGTCCGGATAGGCTGCGACCATCTCGTCCCATGCCGCGCGTGCGGCCGCCTCATCAGAGCGCCGGACGGCGATCAGCCCGCGATAGAGCGGCACATGATACGTTTCGGCCACGGCCGCCATGCGCCGGAGCGTCTGCTCGGCCTCGGAGAGCCGCCCATCGTCGATCAGGTTGTCCAGCAGCCACAGATAGCCCTGCCGGTAATCCGGGTGTTTCTGCACAAACCGCTGGTAGAACGCGATCAGTTCATGGTGGTTCGCTATGTTCCAGTCCGCAATCGCGCCGTGCGCGGCATGGCAGAGCGCACAGTGATTGTCCTTTTTATACGGCTCTGCCGCCAGCGCCCGCCGCGCAAAGCTCTCGGCAAGCGAGCGGTAGCCATCGGCGCGCTGGTTGTACAGGTCTGCGAGCATCGTGAGGCACCGGCCCTCCGCCGCGCCCACCGCATGCTCCTGCAAAAACCGCACCGCATAGTCAAAGTCCTCGCGGCTGAGCAGCACCTCGTTTTCGATCATCGCCTCGATACGGGCATAGTGCGCCTCGTCCGTGAGCGCAAACAGCTCGTCGATCGTGACGCCAAAATGCGCGCTCAGCGCCGGCAGCACGGCGATATCCGGCAGGGCCGCGCCCGTTTCCCATTTGCTGACCGCCTGAGCGGAGACGCCGAGCGCTTCGGCAAGCTGCTCCTGCGTCATGTTGTGCCGGAGCCGCTGCGCGCGGATCTGTTTCCCGATTTCGATCATATCCGATCCCTTCCTTTCGCCTCCAGTATACTACGGTCCGCAGCGCCGTTGCCACCGCTTCACGGTTGAACCGGCCCGAACGGCGGTTGGACGGCGGGCTGCGAAAAGCCCATTGACCGCGCGCCCACAGGATGCCGATCGCGCGTGAGGACGGGGCGGACTTCCGGCTCCATGTCGGCGGATATGGGACGCACCCCCGCTTGCCCTGCACGCGGTACGGCGCTGTGTGCCCAGCCGGGCCTGCTGCTTTTTCGTGGCAGCCGTTGTTCGCCCTGTACGCGGTACGGCGCCTTGTGCGGCTCGGCCGCGACTTAAAAAAGCACGCCCCTCTCCGGGGCGTGCTTTGCTTCGTTGGGTTTTTAGGGCTTGTCTCTTATGGTGCAGGCGTGGCGACGACGATCTCCAGCGGCTGCCCGTCCGCCGCGGGCGTGGCGGCTGCATCCGGCGTGGGCGTGGCGCCCCGGAGCTTGTCCGCTCCCTCGTCGAGCAGATCGGCGGCATCGTTCGCGATGCCGGATTCG
>JAQXRK010000097.1 GCA_029218485.1 bacterium
TCCTCACCGTATGAAAAATGCAGATCCCTGCATTCGATAAATGCCATTTTATCCCTTCTTCTGTGCCAAAATATCTCAGACCGGCTCGTTCGACCAGATTGCCGTGCTGCCGCAGGGCAGCGAAAGCCCCGTCGCCGTGACGGGCAGGCCGATCTCGTCGGCGGAGACAAAGCCGCCGAAGCGCGGCTTCAAGAGCGTGCCGAGCAGGTACGCCATGACGGACGGCGAAAGCCCCGTCGTGTAGGAATTCAGGATAAAGAACAGCGGGTCGTCCGTCAAAACGGGCAGGCACATCTCGACGAGTCCGAAGAGCTGCTCCTCGAGCTTCCAGACCTCACCGCCCGGGCCGCGCCCGTAGGAGGGCGGGTCCATGATGATGCCGTCGTACCGGTTGCCGCGCCGCGTCTCGCGCTGGACGAACTTCACGCAGTCGTCGACCAGATAGCGCACCGGCGCATCGGCGAGGCCGCACGCGGCCACATTGTCCTTCGCCCAGGCGACCATGCCCTTGGCGGCGTCCACGTGCGCCACGGAAGCGCCCGCCTTCAGGCACGCGCAGGTTGCGCCGCCGGTATATGCGAACAGGTTGAGCACGCGGCAGGCGCCGTCGGCCGCGATCTTCGCTTCGATGCGGCTGCGCATCCAGTCCCAGTTGACCGCCTGCTCGGGGAACAGGCCCGTGTGCTTGAACCCGGTCGGCCGCACGACGAACGTGAGGTCGCGGTAGCGGATGTTCCAGCTTTCCGGCAGCGGGCGCGCGAACTCCCAGTGGCCGCCGCCGCGCTCGCTGCGGTGGTACACCGCGTCCGCCTGCGGCTGCCGCATCGGCCACACGGCCTGCGGGTCGGGGCGGTACAGCGTCACATCCCCCCAGCGCTCCAGCTTCATGCCGTTTCCGGCATCGAGCAGAGCATAGTCCTTCCAACCATCGGCCAAGTACATCGTTTACCCCTCTTCTCCCTGTTCATCCACCCGCTGCGCGCAGCGCTTGTCCGCCCGGAAACCATCGATCACCACGGCCAAAAGCCCCAGCAGGATGGTCAGATAGTACGTCAGAAACCGCCAGATCAGCATGGCGACCAGGCGGGAATCGCCAAAGTAGGTCGTGAACAGCGCGTAGAAGCCGCCCTCGGTCGCGACCGAAGCGCCGGGCAGCGGCACGAACGCGACGCCGATGGAGAGCATGGCCTGCAGCAGCGTCATCTCCGGGTACGGCACGGCGGAGAACCCCAGCCCGCGGTACACGCAGTAGGTCACCGACAGATACCCGACCACCTCAAAAAGCGCGACGAGCACGATCTCGATCATGCCGCTGCGGTGCCTGAGCGCAAACGCGACCGCCTGGCGGTACTCGCCGATGAACGTGTCCCAGACCGCGTGCATGCGCGCGGTGCGCTCCTCCTTTTTGCGCACCAGCAGGCGCGAGGCAAACCCGATGACGGCGCGCCCCATGCGGCTCACAACGTTCGGCCGCACCATGAGCATCAGGCCCGTGCCGGCGCAGAACGCGTGCAGGCAGAACCCGATGCAGAACAGCACAAACATCATCGTGCTGTGGCGCAGCAGCGTGCCGCCGCAGAACACCGCGCCGATCAGGCCGATGCTCGAGAGCGCGATGTGCCACGCCATGAACTTGACCATGAGCACGGAGGTCGCCGTGCCGACATGGATGCCGCGCGAGCGCATTTGCAGCACCTGAAACGGCTGCCCGCCCGAGGAGAGCGGCGTGAGCGCGCTGTAGAAGAAGCCGATCATCGTGGTGATCAGCCCCTCGTGGAACGGCTGCGGGATCTGCATGTCGCGGCAGGCGATCTGGTACATGCACGTGTCGCCGAGAAAGTAGATCAGCGTACAGGCGAGCGCGCCAACCAGCCACCACGGGGAGATGGCCTGCAAAACCGTTTGGATATTTTGTACATCCTTATCGAACAGGACGAAGCCCGCCAGCACGGCGAGGGTCAGGAGCACGACAAAGATGCGTTTCCAATTTTGTTTCTTCATAGTGTATCAGTATACAGTATACCATAACCCGGCGCAATGCGGGAATGGTGACTTTAATGGAAACTTAAAGGTCCCGCAACGAAAGGGCGGGGAAACCCGCGGG
>JAQXRK010000098.1 GCA_029218485.1 bacterium
CCGGTAAAATCGGGGAAGAGCAGGTGCGCCAGCAGCAGGGCCGAGATGGGCACGACCAGCAGGCGCATGCTGACGCCGACCGCCAGCGGTTTGATGAGATGGCGCGTGGCGGACAGCTCAAAATCGCCGCCGAGTACGAGCAGCGCCAGCGGCGTTGCGGCGTTGGCGACGGTATTGACGGCGTCGTACAGCCCGGGGATATCCGTCAGGCGGAACGACAGGCCGAGCCTGACGAACGCCGCGCGCAGCAGAATGACCACAATGCCCGTGAAAACGCCGATGATCAGCGGATTGGTGACGATGGAGCGGAGCACGTGCCCGACGGTCGGGCGGTGCGCCCCGTCGCTGCCGAACACGGTCAGCGCGATCACGGCCAGCGCATTGAAAAGCGGGATCGTTACGATGGACAGCAGCGCCGCCAGGCGCGCGCCCGCGTCCCCGAACAGCGAGGTTGCAAGCGACAGGCCGATGACGGCAAAATTGGAGCGGAACAGCGCCTGGAGCAGCGCGCCCCGCTGCGCGGGGCTGCTGGTGACGCGGCGGACGATGCAGATGCCGAGCCCGAAGATCACCAGAACAAAGGCGATGGCAAAAACGACCGTGCGCAGATCCTGCGCTGAGATACCGTTGCCGTTATAGATGTTGCGAAACAGCAGTACCGGGATGAGCACGCGAAAGCAGATGCGGTTGAGCCCCGTGCGCACGGTTTCGGGAAACAGGCCGATCCGCTTGAGCACATAGCCGAGTACGATCATCAGGATGATGGGCAGAATTGCGTCGCACGCAAAGAGGAGGGTTTCGATCATAGGGTCTCCTTCGGGGGAATGTTATTCGGTCAGTGCCGGAGCAGCGCGCGCCGCTCCCGGTAGTCCGGGAGAACTGCGGCAACGGCGGCATAGAAGGCTACGCTGTGGTCCATGTGCAGCAGATGCGCCAGCTCATGCACCACCACATAGTCGATCGCCTCCGCCGGATACCGCATCAGCCGCCAGGAGAAGCAGATGCCGCGCTTCGTATTGCAGCTTCCGAAGCGGGTTTTTGCCGATGTGATATGCACATAGGCGGGCTGTACGCCCATCCGCGCCGAATAGAAGCGCACGCGCTCCGGCAGAATGCGCCGGGCGCGCTCCATGAGCTGCTCCCGCTCCTCCAGCGATGGCTCCGGGAAGGCTTCGCGGTGCAGGCGCTGCCGCTCAAGCGCTGCGGCGATCCAATCCGCATGCGCTTCGACGAAGCGGCAAATGGTTTCCTCCGGCGCGGCAAAGGGCGCGCGCACGAGCACGCGCCCGTCCTGCAGAACTTCTATGGCAAGGCTCTTGCGATGCGAGCGGCGGATGGTACAGGCATCTTTCAACACGGCGTCCTCCATGGGCCCGGCCGGCCCCTCTTATTCTACATGAAATATGGAAGAACGCAAGCGGAAAAAAGACCATACGCGCACCGGAGCGGGAGCTGCGCCGCGGCCGGGCCGGGTCTTCCTGCACGCCCGATGCGCGAAATCTTTATGCGAATGTGTGTATCAATCTCTGCGCATGGGATACAAAAACGGGCCGCCCGGATGGTTCCGGGCGGCCCGTTCCGCACGCCGTATCAATCGTCGTCGTGTTCGTTTTCCCGGCTGTAGCCGAGGATCTGGCCGGTGGCCGCGTCGATCTCGTATTCGTATGTCACGCCGTTTTTGCGGAACTTCACCTCATAGACGAGGATGCCGTCGTCACGATCCCGCTCCGTGCGGATGTTGTCCGCGGTGGAGAGACCGGCATGCTGGAGCGCGATGCGCTGCGCGGTATCCCGCCCGATATCGCTCGTATCCGCACTGCCGGACTGGCCGGTGCTCTCCCGGTCGGCGTCGTACTCGAGGATCCGGCCGGTCGCCGCGTCCACCTCGTACTCGTATGCATACCCGCCGGCGCGGAACTCGATCTCATAGACGCGCCTTCCATCGTCCGTATCGGCATGGATGGATACGGCCGTTGCGCCATCCGCAGCAATGCCGGCGTGCCGGAGCGCCGCGCTGAGCGCCTGCTCCTCGCCGATGTCCGTGCCGGATGCGGCCGGGGCCGCGCTGTCCGCGATGGCGTCGTCATCCCGTTCGCGCTCCGATTGCACAACCTCGCCGGTCAAGGCGTCGATATCGTATTCGTATTCCCAGCCGTCCGCGGTGAAGCCGATCTCGTAGACCATGCGCCCGCGCTCGACGTCCATTTCCACCGACCAGGCCGCAGCCTCGGAAAGGCCGGCATGGGCGAGCGCCGCCGCCTTCGCCGCATCCGCGCCGATATAGCCGCCGTCGCTTGCGGTGCCGGTACGGCTGATCACCTGCGGCGTTTCGCCGCTCTCGAGCAGCAAGTTCAGCGCGTGGATGCTCAGGCCCGCGAGCTCCTCTGCGCGCAGCGTGGCGTTTTTGTCGAGCAGTTCAGCGATCAGCGCCGCTTTCCCGCGTGAAATATCGTACATCCCGGCCAGCGCCGCGATCTGCTCGTCCGTGGACAGCGTTTGCGACAGCACGGAGCCGTTCACGCCGAAGCCGGCGAGCAGCGCATCGATCTCATCGGAGAGCCGCTGCTGGAGCGCCGCCGCGCTCTCGCCGCCCTCGACCGAGATCAGGATGGAGTTGGCAAGCTCGCTGATATAGCCGCAGCGCAGCAGGGAGCCGATCAGCGCGTTGACCGCCACGTCGAGCTGCACGCCGGTCAGATCCATACCGTTCAGCACGCGCAGTGCATCCTCGTTTCCCGCGGTCACGCTGAGCACGCGCTCCTCATGGTTGATCGAGAGCTGGATGCTGGGGTTCACGTCCAGCTCCACGACCGCCGTTACCCGGTTTGCCCGATTGTGGGACAGCAGGCCCATACAGCCGAGCAGAAGTGCCAGACAGGCGGCCACTGCTGCAATGCTGCGCACGAGCGTGCGGCTCTGCCGCGGCGGCCGCGCCGGGGAGGCGGAGGCGTGCAGGCGCTCTGCCGCCTCGCCGAGACGGTCGGAGTATTCCGGTGCGGCATGTTCCGCCGCGCGCCGGAGCGATTGTTCAATCTGATTCTGTTTCATACTGCGATTCCTCCAGTGCATGCTGTAGTTTTTGGATGGCCCGGTTGTAGCGCGACAACACGGTGGAGAGCGGCACATGCAGCATTTCGGCACACTCCCGGTGCAGGAACCCGCCGACGGCGTGCAGGGCGACCAGCCGGCGCTCCGATTCGGTCAGCCGGGACAGGGCCGTGTACAGCACAAGGCGATCCTCGGGCGTGACCCGCGGCAAATGCGCGGTGAGCTGCGCCCAATCCTCATAGGGCAGGATGTCGGCGCGCCGGTGTTCGCGCAGCTTCATCAGCGACAGGTTTTTCGCGATGGTCAGGATCCATGGCATGGGCCGCCCGTTCGGCCGATAGCGGGGGGCCGCGCCGCAGATGCGCAGATAGGTGTCCTGCACCACGTCCTCGGCGTCCTGCACGCTGCGCGTGATGGACAGGGCAAACGCGTAGACGCCGACGTGCGTCTCGGCATAGAGCGTTTCGAGCGTGCTGCCGTCGCCCGCTGCGAGGCGGAGCAGCAGCGCCTCAATGGCGGCATAGCGTGCGGTTCTCTCTGGTGTACATTCCGGCATGGCCCAGCTCCTTTCACTCCATACATGCACGAAACGGGCGTTTTATCGCAGCAATTCCCAAAATTTTTATTATTTTATCAGCTTGCCGGCGGGGTGTAAAGCGATGAAGCGGATGTGGTTTCCAGCGGCGGCATCGTGTGGTATAATAACAAAAGATTGTCGAAACGGGATGGAGAACCATGAGCGAAGTGATCCTGTATGCCTGCGCATCCGCTCTCTTGTGCGGGCTTGTGCCGAGCTTTATGAAAACGGGCGTGCGGCGCGCGGCGCCCTCGGTTGCCGCGGCGCTGTATGCCACGGTGGCGTTCCTGTTTGCGTTTGGGGCCGCGGCCATTTCCGGAACGCTCGGGTCGCTGCTGCACATCGCTAATGCGGCGCTGCTCAACCTCGCGCTGGACGGCCTGCTCGACGCGCTGGTCTGGCTATGCCTATTCACGGCGCTCTCCACCGGCGGCGTGAACCGCGTCATGCCGATCCATAACCTTGCCGCCGCCGGCGCCATCGGCCTGACGGCGCTGCTCTCCCACGGCCGGGTCGGCGTGTGGCGCCTCTGCTGCATCGTGCTGCTACTGCTCGGCACGGTGCTGATGGAGAGCCGCCAGAGAAAGGAGCGCGGCTATCAATGGCTGTTGTTCTCCTGCCTGGCGCTCGCTGCGGCGGCGGCACAGATCGTGTACGAGGCGCGCTGTCTGCCGGATGTGCCCGGCAGCGTGCAGCGGCTGCTGGCAACGATGACCGCCATGGTGCTGCTGTGGTGCCTGTCCGCGGCGGGCAAATCGCTGAACGGCATCAAGAAGCTCCAGCTGGAGGACTGGCTGTTCCTGCTGCTTGCGGGCGTTGCGGCGGGGCTGGCCGGGCTGTGCGACACGGCGGCGGAGCGGATGGGCGACAGCAGCTACCTGCTGCCGATCAGCTGCTGCGCGTTCCCGCTGATGATGCTGTTTGCGCGCATCTTCCATAAGGAGAAGATGCCCGGCGCGGCAGTGATCGGCCTGCTGCTGGCCGTGTTCGGCATGTTCGGCATGCTGCTCAACGTATAGTTTTATTGAGGTATAGTTTTATTGAGGGAACCGGAGGAAACGGAACATGTACAAGCTCTGCGCTTTTGATCTGGACGGCACGCTGGTGGACACCATCGGCGATCTGGCGGCAAGCCTGAATTATGCGCTGGAGAAGAACGGCTTTCCGACGTATACCGTACAGGAGGTGTCACGCCTCGTCGGCCACAGCGTCTCCTATATGTGCTATATGGCCGTGCCGGAGGCGGCGCGCGAGGCGCACTGGAAGCAGGTCAACGCCGATTGCGACGCGCACTATGCCAAGCACTGCTGCGACCACTCGCGCCCATACGAGGGCGTTTTGCGCACGGTGTCCCGGCTGAAGGCGGCGGGCGTTACGCTCGCGGTCGTCACGAACAAGCCGCACCGCCACGCCATGCACGTGGTGAACGAGCTGTTCCCGCGGGATACGTTTTCGATCATTCTCGGCATGATGCAGAAGTTTGAGAAAAAGCCGGCCCCCGAGCCGCTGAACTTTGTGCTGGACTATCTGGGCGTGGACCGGGCGGATGCGATCTATGTGGGCGATTCCGAGGTAGATATCGACTTTGCGAGGAATACCGGCCTGCCGTGCGTGTCCGTCACATGGGGGCTTCGGCCGCGTGCGGAGCTGATCGAGGCGGGCGCCGCCTGCCTGATCGACGACCCGGAAGAGCTGCTGGAGATCGTGCTGTGAGGCGGCCGGGGGAGACGATCTGCTGGTGCTGCCGCGTGCGGGTGTGCGATGTGGAGAACGCCGTGCAGGCGGGGGCGCGCACGCTCGAGGAGGTGTGCCGCCAAACCGGCGCGGCAAGCGGCTGCACCAAGTGCAGGAACACCGTGCTCAGCGTGCTGAACGGGATTTTGAAAGCGAAACAGAACGGGTGAAAAAGCAAAGCGGCGGCCGTCCATGCGACGGCCGCCGCTTCCGTTTGTACCATCAGCCGATAAAAAATCTCCGGCCGTGTAGGAACAGCCGGAGAATCCCATTGCAGAAAACGGGGAAGGGCGGCCCGGTCAGCCGCCGAGATACGCCTTCTTGACGGCGTCGCTGTGCATCAGCTCGCTGCCGGAGCCCTCCAGCACGATGCCGCCGGTTTCGAGCACATAACCGCGGTCCGCGATCGACAGCGCCATGCGCGCGTTCTGCTCGACCAGCAGGATGGTCGTTCCCGCCTGGTGCAGCTCGCGGATAATATCGAAGATCTGCTGCA
>JAQXRK010000099.1 GCA_029218485.1 bacterium
TGCGCCGTCGAGTGAAAACCGCTCAACCACCACGCCGTTCGATTCGGTGCTGCCGAGCAAGTGCAGCGACGCATCCGCAGGATGATAAAACCACAGCTTTCCTTCGGACAGTGCATAGCCCTCCGGAACCTGCGACGGATATGCAAACGGAATCTCCGCCGCGGCCAGCCGCGTTCTCAGCATCTCCAGCGAGCCGACCGATTCCCATAAGTCGACGCCGATACGACTGCCATCCGGCAGCGTGGCACTCCAAATCTGGTCGCCGGGCGCCGCCGCGAGCTGTTCCTGGACAGCGGCTTCAAGATCATCCATTATCTCCGGCACGCTCGTCGGCGCAGGTGTGATGGCAGGCGGGTCGATCCGCTCTCCGCTCCAGCCGATCTCTCTGAAGAATCCGGTGGCGGCCAGCGTTGTGGCCGACAAGAGCAGCACCAGCGCCGCGGCCAGCACGACGACCGTGCGTTTTTTCATGCCCGGCGAAGGTCTCCGATGCTGCTCCCGCTCGCGCCCATCCGACGCAGACAGGCTCTGCTGCAAGCGCTTGCGCATCCTTTCCCGGTCTTCCGCACCGGGGCCGATCGATGCAAACGCACGGATCATCCGTTCATCCTTCATGGTATTCCTCCTTTAGTCCGTAAAAAAGTCTTCGCCAAGCCGCGCTTTCAGGAGTTGCCGCGCTTCGCTCAAATGGTTTCTGATCGTAGAGGCAGGCTTGTGCAGCATCTGGGCGATCTCATCGGTCCGGTATCCTTCATAGTAGTACAGGTATACCGCCAGCTTGTATCGCTCCGGCAATGACAGCACCGCCTGCAGCACATCGCTCGGTGCGGATGCCTGCACCGGCAGTTCCCAGTCTTGCAGACTGGTCAGCCGCCCGCGATATCGCCTCCACTCGTTTCTGCAAAGATTGGAAACCGTGACGATCAGAAACGCTTTTTCGTGCTCCGCCGATTCAAACGGTGTGCCCCTCTTTGCCAGCAACCGCATGAAGGTATTCTGCACGGCATCCTCTGCGTCGGCCTTGTTCTTCAGGAATGCGTAAGCAATTCGATACACCATATCCGCGTGCCGGTCGTAAGCCGCCAGAACTTCTTCATTCGTCCTTTGCATTCGGTTCTCTCACTCCCCTTTCAGCCATAATACACCGAAGCTGACAAAATTGCCGGGTCGGGCGCTCTTTTTCTGAAATACATCGTGCTGCTTCCCGCCATTCCGGATCGAGGTCTTCAAAAAGCAGAATGTGCTTGTATTTATTGATTGGATAAGATATAATAGATAATATTTTATTTTTTAAGCCGGAGGTGAATCTTTTCGTGACGAGCGGCAAGGAGCTGCGGATGAATCCGCACACCAACTTACTTGAGAAAAGCGAATTTGATTATGTCCTGCAGGATGTAGCAGAGCCAAACCTTTACCGCATCATGTTCGACTATGAACATATTCCGAAAATCGCATTCAACATGCGCCTTGTGCCCATGGCGATGCCGGAACACATCTGGATCACGGATACAACCTTCCGGGACGGACAGCAATCCAGAGAGCCGTACACGACCGACCAGATCGTGACGCTGTTTGACATGCTCCACCGGCTCGGCGGTCCCAACGGCATCATCCGCCAGAGCGAATTCTTCCTGTACTCGAAGAAGGACCGTGACGCGGTGGTGCGCTGCATGGAGCGCGGCTACGAGTTTCCGGAGGTGACGAGCTGGATTCGCGCCTCCAAAAAGGATTTTGAGATGGTTCGCGAGATCGGCCTGAAGGAAACCGGCATTCTTGTGAGCTGCTCAGACTATCACATCTTCTACAAACTGAAGATGACGCGCAAGCAGGCCGTTGACCACTATGTCGGCGTTGTGCGCGAATGCATTGAGACCGGCGTGCGCCCCCGCTGCCATCTGGAGGACATTACGCGCGCGGATTTCTACGGCTTTGTGGTGCCGTTTGTATTGGAGCTGTCCAAGCTCTCCAAGGAATCCGGCATGCCGATCAAGCTGCGCGCCTGCGACACGCTCGGTTACGGCGTGTCCATTCCCGGCGCCGCCATGCCGCGCAGCGTGCCCGGCATCATCTATGGTCTGAGACACCATGCGCGCTTCCCCTCCGAGCTGATCGAGTGGCACGGGCACAACGACTTTTACGGCGCGGTTACGAACTCGGTCACGGCCTGGCTGTATGGCGCGTCCGGCGTGAACTGCTCGCTGCTCGGCATCGGCGAGCGCACCGGCAACTGCCCGCTCGAGGCGATGGTCATCCAGTATGCGCAGCTTCGCGGCACGCTCGACGGCATGGACCCCTCGGTCATCACGGAGATTGCAGAGTACTATCAAAAGGAGCTGCACTACAATATCCCGCCGCAGACGCCGTTTGTCGGCTCCGACTTCAACGTGACCCGGGCAGGCGTCCACGCCGACGGGCTGCAGAAGAACGAGGAGATCTACAACATTTTCGATACCGGCAGCATCCTGAACCGGCCGCCGACGGTCGCCATCAGTAACACCTCCGGCGTATCCGGCATTGTGCACTGGATTAACAACCACTACGGCCTGAAGGATGAGCGCGCGCTGGATAAAACCCACCCGCTGGTGCTCGCGGTCAAATCCTGGGTAGACGATGAATA
>JAQXRK010000100.1 GCA_029218485.1 bacterium
GCGCATCAGCGGCGCTGCAGCGCGTCGATGGGCGTCATGCGGCTGGCCTTGGCCGCGGGGTAGCTGCCGAACACCACGCCGATGCCGGCGCTGAACAGGATGGCGGCCACGGCAGCGCGCCACTCGATCTCCACCGTCATGCCCGCGATGGCCGAGAACGCGGCCAGCCCGAGCGCGGAGAGCACGAGGCCGATCAGGCAGCCGAGGATGGAGAGCACGCAGGCCTCGACCAGAAACTGCAGCAGGATATGCGCGCGCCGCGCGCCGATGGCCTTGCGGATGCCGATTTCACGCGTGCGCTCGGCAACGGATACGAGCATGATGTTCATGATGCCGATGCCGCCGACGAGCAGCGCAATGGCCGCAATGCCGCCGAGCATGAGCGAGAGCGTGCTCATCACATCGTCCAGCGTATCGAGCAGCGACGACATGTTGTAGACGCTGTAGGCGTCCTCATCGCGCGTGAGCAGCAGCATCTCCCGCTCGGCGAGCGCCTCCGCAAGCGTGACCTGCCCGGTCGACGCCGCGGCGATATAGCAGGAGGTGATGGCGCTGCTGTCGGCGATGCGCTGGCCCGTGGTGAGCGGGATCAGCACGCGGCTGTCGAGCGAGCCGGTGAGGTCGGAGCCGCTTTCCTCCAGCAGGCCGACGATGGTGAACGTGCGCCCATCCATGGTCACGGTTTTTCCGATCACATCGTAGCTTTCAAACAGCTCGCCCGCGACCTCCACGCCGATCACGGCCACATTGGTGCGCCACTCCAGGTCGGAGGGTGCGATGCCGCGCCCCGCCTGCACGTTCAGGTCCGAAACCTCCATAAAGGCTTCCGTCACGCCGTAGACGGCCACGTTCGTGTAGTTCGAGCCGGTGCGCATGACGCTCGACGCTGTGACATACGGCGCGACGCCCGCGATGGCATCGTAATCGGAAAGCGCTTCAAAGTCCTCCCGCGAGAGCGACACATCCTCATCCGTGACCGATATGGTCAGCAGGTTGGAGCCCATGTCGGTGATCGCGCTGGTGACCGAGCCGGTTGCGCCCTGCCCGATGGACACGAGCATGACCATGCTCATCACGCCGATGATGATGCCGAGCATCGTCAGAAACGAGCGCATCTTGTTGGCGAGCGTTGCGCGGATGGCAAGCCGCAGGGTGTTGAGCAGCATCGTCATTTCTGATGCACCTCCTGACTGGCGTCGTACAGGCGTCCGTCGTGCACATAGACCGTGCGCTGGGCCATATCCGCCACGCGCTGGTTGTGCGTGATGAGCACAATGGTGCTGCCCTGCCCGGACAGATCGGAGATGAGCTGCATCACATCGTCGCCCGAGCGGGAGTCGAGGTTGCCGGTCGGCTCATCCGCGAGAATGACGCGGGAGCGGGAGGCCAGCGCCCGCGCAATGGCCACGCGCTGCTGCTGCCCGCCGGAGAGCTGGCTGGGCCGGTGACGCATGCGGTTGGCAAGGCCCACCAGCTCCAGCGCTTCCTTCGCGCGCTCGGTTCGCTCCCGCTGCGGGACCTTTTGATAGATCAGCGGCAGCTCCACGTTCTCGATGGCGCTCATCTGGTCGAGCAGGTTGAACTGCTGGAAGATGAAGCCGATCTTTTCGCTGCGGATGGCGGACAGCTCGCGGTCGGAACATGCGGCCACGTCCACGCCGTCGAGCAGGTAGGAGCCGGAATCCGGCAGATCCAGGCAGCCCATCACGTTCATCAGCGTGGTTTTGCCGGACCCGGACGGGCCGCAGATGGCGACAAACTCCCCGTCCTGCACCTCGAGCGATACATCGATGAGCGCGTGCACCGGTTCCTCTCCGACCACATAGGTCTTGTTGATGTGTGAAAGCGTCAGCATAGCGGTGGCCTCACTCGTTCGGGCGGGTACCGCGGTTGCGGTTGCCATAGCCGTTGGAGGGCATCTGCCCCATGTCGGGCATGGCGCCGCCCGCGCCGCCGAATTCAGCGCCCATCATGGCGCCCGGCATCAGGACGGTGCCGGTATCCTTGCTCTCATAGGTGCTCGTGGTGGTGCGCACCGGCACGAGGATCAGCGCGCCCGCGTCCAGCTCGCCCGTCACGGCGATGTAGCTGCCGTCGGACATGCCGGTCTCCACCGGCATGCGCTCGAGCGCGGAAGGATCGACGTCCGCCTCGGCATAGACCATGCCGAGCGCGGCATCATCGCCGGCCAGATACACATAGGCCTGTTCGCCGTCGTATTGCACCGCATCCACCGGAACGATCAACGCCTGACCGCTGGTTGCGGTGACGATCTCGGCCGAAGCGCTCATGCCGGGCAGCGCGCCGTCGATCGGGTCGATATCGAGCGTTGCGCTGTAGCTGGTCACATAGCTGCCGGTGCCCTCATAGGAGAGGTTCGCCACGCGACCGGAGAACGTGCCGTTGAACGCATCCATGGTGATCGCTGCCGCCTGATCGATCTGGATGGAGGAGATGTCCAGCTCATCAACCGAGACATCCATTCTGTATCCGTCCGTTCCGGCGAGCGAGCACATGATGTCGCCCGCGGCAAGCGTATCGCCTGCGGCGACCGGCAAGGAGGTCACGATCGCGTCCCACTCGGCCGTCACGCTGTACTTGGCACGGCAGTCTGCAATCTGCTCCATCAGCTCCGCTTCCTGCTCCTTGCGCTCGAGATATGTCGCGTTCGGTGCGCCGTCCTCCAGCTGGAACAGCCGGGTGCCGCGTGAAACGCTGTTGTTTTCCGCGGTCAGAACGGAGGCAATGCGCCCGGCCGTGCCGGTCACAGCGACGTATTCGTTGAGCTCGAGCGCGCCGCTGCCGATCAGCCCGCCATCGGCGTCATATGCGGTGGCCTCCGCGCCGATGGCATACTCGTTTTCCTCGATGATGATCGTCGCCCGGCTGCCGGACAGCCCGGTGACGAGCCCTTCCTGCACATCCTCGCCGATCATGACGGACACGACGTCATATTTCTGCACCGTTTCCGGCACGTCGATCACGAGCTTCATGCGCCCGTCGGTCGAGATCAGGCACAGCGTGCCCGCATCCTCCACGATGCTGCCAGCCGCGGCGGTCAGCTGCTTGACCACGCCCGCGGCCGGCGAGGTGACATAGAGGCTCTTTGCCTCCTGCGTGGTGGTCGCCAGCGTGCTCTGCAGCGATTCCAGCTGCTCTTCAAGCGAGGCCAGCTCCTCATCGAGCGCATCGGAGGACAGGGTCAGGATCGTATCGCCCTTGTTCACCCGGTCGCCGGTCCGGTACAGCACCTCCTGCACCGTTGCATCCGCCGGGGCGGCGTACGATGCGGCAGCCTTAGCCGACAGCGTGCCGCTGCCGCTGATGGTCGAGCGGATTTCGCCCTCCGACACGGCGCCGACCTGCCAGGTCAGCACGCTGGCGCCGGTATCGCCTTTCGTCAGCAGCGGCAGGAGCAGGATCGCAGCGACAACCAGCACGGCGACGAGCGCGATCAGGATGCAGAGCGTGCGAATGCGTTTCTTGCGCTGCTTCTTCTGCTGCGCGGCGGCAAAGGCGTTTGGACTTGTTTCCATGGGGAACCTCCTTTGATTGGAAATCTACTTCTGAGGATATCCCCTGTTTTTGGCAGAATCATGGCGCATTCCGATCATCTGTTTGGCGCGGCTGTTAACAAAATGGCAGCGAGGGCCGGAAAAGCGGGGGCGAACGCGGAAGACGATGCAGGCTCCTGCAGAACCCAAAAAACATCCTGCCCGGGAAGGACGGGCAGGATATCCCGGCTGTTATCCGGTCGTCCGCAGCCGGGCCGCGGACGGGGGCACCGGCCCCGGTTACGGCAGGGGAATTTCAAACGTGGCCAGCGGCTGGGATTCGCCCTCCGCGCTCCAGGACGACGGCAGCGCCGCCGTGCTCCAGTCCTCGCCGCACGGCTCGCCGTTGAGTGCGGTCCAGCGCTCGAGCAGCAGCTCCATCGTAAGCGACGATATATCGCCGTAATCGGATGGGAACACCGGCAGAATATAGGCCAATTCCCGGCACGGGATGAAGGAGGGAAGCGACGGGCTGTATTGCATGCCGCCCACCGTATAGAGCGCCCGCATGCCGCGCATATCGCCCGCATGGGTGATTGACATCAGTGCGTCGGTATACGCCTCCGTCCAGCCGGCGGGCGTTTCGGTGACCATCAGCTTGACATACAGGCCGGCGCTGGCGTAATCGATTGCCGCATCGAGCACCACGCCGTCCAGATTAACGCGTTCATTCCTGACAGCGCCGCCGGATGACACCGTGAGGATGCAGTCGCCCGTGAGGGGAACGGAAACATGAACGGTTTCGTTGGCTGCCGCGCCGCTGGCGGCGTCGAGTGTGAACGTGTGCTCGATCAGGGCGAGCGTGCCGATGTTGCTCATCGGGTCGACGCGGGTATCGAGTATGCGGATGACCTGTGTGACGGTTACGATTCCGCTCGTCGGGAATCCGTCGTCCGTTTCGCACTCCGTTCCGAGCATGACGCTGCTTTCACTCGCATGATTCGGATTGAGACTGGTGCCAAAGCTCGACAGAATGCGCTTCGTTTCACCGCCCGGAACGGTGTAGCATATCGAGTCGGTGATTGCGTCGAGCCGCTGCCCGGCCGCATCCCCGGCGCTGGAAAAGGCCGCGGTATGGTCGGTCGTAAGCCGGGTGTTCCAGCTGAGCGTACGACCGGAAATGAGCGCTTCCTCGATCGTGGGCGTGACGCTCCTGAGCCAGCCCCAGTCGGATTCCGAGAACGCGGGTTGGCCCATATCCTTCCGCCATTGCGCCAACGCGTCCGCATCCGGAAGCGTCGGCAGAAGCTGCACGCTGTAGCTGCCATTGACGGGCGCCGCTGCGGTAACGGCGTTTTCCACATCAGCGATCGGCGCGTTTTCGCTGCGCGTGCCCATCCAGTCGAGCAGATAGCTCTCCGGCGTGTAGTTTTCCCGGCCGATCCACTCGGCGGCGGCAAACGCAGCGCCCGTGCAGAGCAGCAGCGCCGCCGCAACGATGGCAACGCGTACAAGCGGCCTGCGGACGCGGGGCGCGCTGCCCTGGCGGGGAGCGGCTTCCGCATGGAGTACCGCGCTGCGGATGCGCTCTTTTTCAGCTAGGTTGACGTCGATGGCGGCGCGATAGGCCTCGCGTTCACGCATCGGAACAACTTGTTTTTTATCCATGGTGTATTCCTTTCTGCCCTTCTTTCGGGCGTTGTGTCAATGATGGACGTAGGATTCGCTCGCGGCGCGGGCCGCCGGAGTGCTCTCGCTGCAAAGCCGGTTGCGAACATAGGCGCGCGCTCGGTGCAGCCGGCTTTTGACGGCCGTTTCGCTCAGATCGAGCGACTGCGCGATCGCGGCGACCGGCTGATCGAAGCCGTAATAGAGCAAAAATGCCTTCTGGGAGAGCAAGGGCATCGATTGAACGGCTTCCCAAATCTCGCCGAGCGTGAGCGATGTCACGCCGATCACCTCGGGCATGGATGCCCCATCCGCGATAAGTGCGTGTTGCGGCAGTTCCACTTCACGCTTTTCGGCGCGGAAGCGATAGTAGCGCGCCAGCTCCTTGTGCAATAGGGCGACGAGATAGGCCCGCGCGCTGTCGATATCGGCGTGGCCGTGCCGGCAGATGCGGCGGTAGAACTTCGTATAGGTGGTTTGCAGCAGATCCTCCACATCCGCCAGACACCGGGCCTTCACGAGCGCATAGCGCAGCATGTCGTGATAGGTCGCGTCATAGATGTCGTTGAAATAGTCGAGACAGTCTTGCCGGGGCGTGATTTCCACGGTTCGCTCTCCTCCCTTGCTTTCAGGATGGTCCGGACATAGGATAGGAGCGTTCAAACACGGAAATGGTTGCACAAAAGCACAAAAAAAGAGCCCGCATTGGGCTCTCAAAGCGCGTGGGGGATGTCAATCAAAGCGCGCGGTGGATGTCAACTCCTGCCAAAGCAGCGCGTTTCCGGCCGCCGGAGGCGGAGCGGCGCGCTTCTTTGCACGCAAAGACCGGGAGCGTATGCGGGCAAAATCCGAATGAGCAAGGGCGGTCAGATCAGCGGCGAGAGATAGCCGCCGCCGGGCAGGGCATAGGGCTGGCTGTTGAGCCACGCGTTCGCCTCGTTTTCCGAATTATAATATACGTTGAACCCGTTGCTCTCGATGTTCTGCAGGACGCCTTCTCCCTCCTCCAGCGCCTCAAGATAGGAGTCGCCGGTCACGAACCAGCGGCTCGTGGCGTCGAGCGCAAGCGTGATGTCCATATAGTTTTCGTTGCTCAGGCGGCCGGTAAACGTGCTGTTGCTGGAAAGCCGCAGCCGCAGCGCGCTGCCCTGCTCGCACACGAGCTCGCCGCTGAAGGCCTGATGATCGCCGCTGAGCGTGAGCGTGCCGGAACGGAGATGGAGCAGCCGCCCGCTTTGGGGCAGCACGAGCAGGACGCCCGTGAGCGAAACGCTGGGCGCGCCGTCCTGCACCGTGAAGAGCGCGTGCTCGCCGCTGGATTGTAGCCTGCCGGCCTCCGCTGCGAGCGAGGCTGTGCCGGATAGACAGACGCCGCCGTCCAGCGTGCCGCCGTTCCAAACGGCGGAGCCGTCCGCGAGCTCCAACGCATAGGATTCCACGGCCCGCACGGTCAGCCCGGTGGCCGTTGCCTGCGCGCCGGAGGAGAGCAGCAGGCAGGGCGAGTCCGTGCTGTCGGTCAAAAGCTCCAGATCGTCCAGCGAAAGCGATGCGCCGTTCGCCGCGGCAACGGCGGCGGAGCCGGTGCCCGATGTGGCGATCATGCCGCCGGTCAGCGCGGCGCCCGAGAGATCGCCGGTGCAGAAAACGCCGATGGCGCCCCTGCCGTTCGTCGTGAGGAGCACTTGCTGCAGCCGCAGCGCACTGCCGTCCGCCACGATCACCGCGGCGTTCTGGCCGGGGCTTTCGGCTTCTTCCAGATCCCCGGTCTTGTCGATGTGCAGCTCCGTGCCGTCCAACCGCCCGGAAACGAGCAGAATGGCGGCCTCGCCGGGCGTCAGGCTGTCGTAGCTCCCGCCGGACAGGGTTTCTTCCGCACCGCTGATGGTATACCTGCCCGAAAACAATATCTCCGATTCGGCGGAAACGGTATGGGTAACGGCCGGCACGTCGGCCGTGGGCGGCATTGTGACGGCGGCGCCGTCCGGCGATGCGGACTGGCATGCGCAGCCGCTGGCAAACAGCACCAGACAGGCTGCAGCGGCAAGCCGGATGTTCATGGCAACACACTCCCTCCGAGGATACACTTCCTTATCCCTTGTATTATGGTTGCCGGATGTGGCAGGAGGATGGCTGTTTTTTTAATGTTTCATGAACAACAGCGCCCGGCGAACGGCCGCATTTTCCGGTATTTGGCGTTTTGCCGTATGCCGCAGCGTCAGGGATTCGCTGCCGGAGAAAAAATTGTCGTTCCCCCGTCGAAACGCCGATCGGATTGCGCATACTAACCGCATGAACAACGATTTGCTGACGATTCTCATCATAGAAGCCTTCCTGATCGCCGGTTTGGCCGCCTTTTTGCTCCGGCGGCGCCGGCACATGATCACCGAAGCACAGGACGGGCTGGGCGCGGTGCGCGGTGCGGCGGAGCGCGGCAATGCGTCCGCGCGCCAGAATGCGCCGGAAATGCGCAACCTCGCCGCCCTCAGGGCGCGGCATCTCAACGAGCCCCTCTCCGAGCGGGCGCGGCCGACGCAGTTTGCGGACATCATCGGGCAGGAGGCGGGCATTCGCGCGCTGATGGCGGCGCTGTGCGGGCCGAACCCGCAGCATGTGCTCATCTACGGCCCGCCGGGCGTCGGCAAGACGTGCGCTGCCCGGCTGGTGCTGGACGAGGCAAAGCGACGGCCGGATTCGCCGTTTACGGAGGAATCGAAGTTTGTGGAGATGGACGCGACGTGCGTGCGCTTTGACGAGCGCGCCATTGCCGATCCGCTGCTCGGCTCCGTGCACGACCCGATCTATCAGGGCGCGGGCGCGCTGGGCAGCCGCGGCATTCCACAGCCGAAGCCGGGCGCGGTTACGCGCGCACACTGCGGGGTGCTGTTCCTCGACGAGATCGGGGAGCTCCACCCGATGCAGATGAACAAGCTGCTCAAGGTGCTGGAGGATCGCTGCGTGCACTTTGAAAGCGCCTATTATGCGCCGGACAACGGCAATATTCCCGCGCACATCCACGACATCTTTCAAAACGGCCTGCCGGCAGATTTTCGCCTCGTGGGCGCAACGACGCGCAGGCCGGAGGAGCTGCCCGCCGCGCTTCGCTCCCGCTGCGTGGAGCTGTACTTCAAGCCGCTCGGCTTTGCGGACCGCAAGCGGATCGCGGAGGGCGCGGCCGCCCGCGCGGGCATGGCCATGACGGATGCGGCGGCGGCCGCCTGCGCGCGCTATGCCGGAAGCGGGCGCGACGCGGTTAACATCGTGCAGCTGTCGGCCGGCATCGCCTATGGCGAGCACCGGAAGGAGATTCTGGAGGGCGACATCGGCTGGGTCGCCCGTACCTGCAACTACGCGCCCATGCTCGTGCCGCACATTGCTGAGCAGCCGCGCGTCGGCGTGATGAACATGCTCGCGGTTGCGGGCACCGGCAGCGGCATGGTCATGGAGATCGAATGCACGCTCAAAAAGAGCCGCAGGCCGCGGCTTGTGATGAACGGCATCGTCGAGGAGGAGGAGCTGGATCTGCGCACGAAGCGCCTGCGCAGAAAGAGCACCGCGCGCTGCTCCGTGGAGAGCGTGCTCTGCGCCGTGTCCGATTTGACGGGCGTGGATTTTGAGGAGTATGAGGTGCGCTTCAACATCCCCGGCGGCCTCCCGGCGGACGGCCCGTCCGCGGGCATTGCCATCGCCATCGCGCTGTACAGCGCGCTCAGCGGCACGCCGCCGCTCTCGCGGGCCGCAGCCACGGGCGAGGTGACCATCCACGGCGAGGTGCGCCCCGTCGGCGGCGTTCGGGAGAAGCTGGCAGCGGCGTTTGAGGCGGGCGCGGAACTTGTGCTCATCCCCGTCGGAAATGACGACGCCGAGTTTGCCGCCGAGCCGAGGGCGCATGCCGTCGGCACGCTGCGGGAGGCGTTTTCGCTGGTGTTCGGGGAGCAGGCGGTGGCAGGGATAGCGGAGACGGCCATGGCGGAGCAGCTTCCGCTCTGATCGCGCGGCACGAGCGCGCCGGACGCTGGGTGTGTCCGGCGCGTTTTTTGTCTCAAAAGTGTCACAGGAAAAACACGAAAAGGATACGATCACCGTTTGCACAAAACGGCAGTAACCAGTATACTATATCCTAAGGATGTGTATGCGTACATATCCCCATCACAATACCGGCCCTCGACAGGCCGGGAGCAAGCGGAGCAGCCGCAGCATCCATCGCGCCGCAGCGAAAGCGGCGGGGCGGAGCGGCGATCCGGGAAAGGAATGGATAGGATATGCTGACTGAATATAAAAAACTGCCGATCGTACCGCTGCGCGGGCTGACCGTGCTGCCGGGCGAGGTGATCCATTGCGATATCGGCCGGAAGAAAACGCTCAGCGCCATTGAGCAGGCGCTCGCGGCGGACGGCCTGGCACTCTTCTGCGCACAGCCGGACCCGAAGCTGGTGGACGTGCACCCGGAGGATTTTGCATCCGTCGGCACGGTCTGCCGCATCCGGCAGGTATTCCGCATCCAGGGGGATACGGTCCGCCTGCTCGTAACGGGCGCGGCGCGCGCGCGCATTGTGAACATCGTGCGCGAATCGCCCTGCTTTGAAGCGGAGATCGAATACCTCGAGGAGCAGGAGCCGGAGGGGGCCATGGCGGAGGCGCTGCGGCGCAGCCTCACGGCGGCGTTTCTGGCGTTTGCGGACGCGCAGAACCGCCTGACGACCGAGCAGCGGGAGAACGTGATCACCACGGAGCCGTTCAGCGCGTTTGCGGACGCAGTCGGCCGCAATGTCGCCGTCAAGCTCGAGGACCGGCAGAAGCTGCTGGAGGAGCCGAACGCCGAAGCGCGCGCAACGGCGCTGCTGACGCTGATCCGGAGCGAGATGGACGTCATGGAGATGGAGCGCCGCATTGCGGGCAAGGTCAAATCCGCCGTCGAGCAGAACCAGCGCGAATTCATGCTCCGGGAGCAGCTGCGCGCCGTGCAGGAGGAGCTGGGGGACGGCGAGGAGGATCTTGCCGCCGGTTACCGCGAGCGGATGGAGAAGAAGGCGCTGCCGCAGGCGGTGCGCGAAAAGCTCGATAAGGAGATCCGCCGGTTCGCCTCACTGCCGCGTGGCTCGCATGAGCAGCCGATGGCGCAGGCGTACATCGAGTGCATCCTCGATCTGCCGTGGACGGAGCGCACGGAGGACAATCTGGACCTCGACCATGCGCGCGCGGTGCTCGACGCCGACCATTACGGCATGGAGCAGGTGAAAAAGCGCATTCTGGAGATGCTTGCCGTGCAGAAGCTGACGGGCAATCCGCAGGGGCAGATTCTGTGCCTTGTCGGCCCGCCGGGCGTGGGCAAGACCTCGATCGCTGCGGCCATTGCCCGCGCGATGGGGCGCCGGTTCGTGCGCATGAGCCTTGGCGGCGTGCGCGACGAGGCCGAGATCCGCGGCCATCGCCGTACCTATATCGGCGCGCAGCCGGGCCGCGTGATCGCGGCGATGCGGCAGGCGGGCTCCGTCAACCCGCTGCTGCTGTTCGACGAGATCGACAAGCTCGCCTCCGACATCCATGGGGATCCGTCCGCGGCGATGCTGGAGGTGCTCGACAGCGCCCAGAACAACAGCTTTGCCGATCATTTTCTGGAGATCCCCTACGATCTTTCCCAGTGTCTGCTCATGACCACCGCGAACGATGCGGGCCGCATTCCGGAGCCGCTGCGCGACCGGATGGAGATCATCGAGGTGCCGAGCTACCTGTTCGATGAGAAGATGGAGATCGCAAAGCGCCACATGCTGCCGCGGCAGATGGAGAAAAACGGGCTGAAGCGCACGAACCTGCGCATTGACGACCGCTGCATGGCGCGCCTGATCGAGGGCTATACGCGCGAGGCGGGCGTGCGCCAGCTTGAACGCGTGGTCGGCAGCGTCTGCCGCAAGGCTGCGTGCGAGGTTGTGGAGGGCAAGCAGCGCGTCCAGCTCTCGCTCTCGCGCATCACCGAGTGGCTCGGCCCGGTCAAATACCGCCGGGAGAGCGTCGCGGCGCAGCCGCGCATCGGCGTGGTCACCGGCCTTGCATGGACGTCGGTGGGCGGCGAAACGCTGGAGATCGAGGTCAGCGCCATGCCCGGAAAGGGCAATCTGCTGCTGACCGGCCAGCTGGGCGATGTGATGCAGGAGAGCGCTCGCGCCGCGCTGACCTATGTGCGCGCCAACGCGTCCCGCATCGGCGTGGAGCCGGGCTGCTTTGAAAAGCTCGATATCCACATCCATGTGCCGGAGGGCGCCGTGCCGAAGGACGGCCCATCGGCGGGCATTGCCATGATGACGGCGCTCGCGTCCGCGCTCTCCGGGCTGCCGGTGCGCGCCGGCGTCGCCATGACGGGCGAGATCACGCTGCGCGGCCGGGTGCTGCCGATCGGCGGACTGCGCGAGAAGCTGCTCGCCGCGGTGCGCGCGGGCATCACGACCGTTCTGCTGCCCGCCAAGAACCGGGACAGCCTGCACGATGTGCCGAAGACGGTGCTGGACGAGCTGGACATCGTGTTTGTGGACGATGCGGATGCGGTGCTGTCCGCCGCGCTCACCAATGCGGAGGCGCGTGTGCAGGAGGATACCGCCGTGCTGCGGGGCGAGGAGACAGAGCATGGAACCGTTTGCCATTAAACAGGCCGCGTTTTTGACGAGCGTCGGGCAGGGGTCGGCATATCCGCCGGCCGCCTGCTGCGAGATCGCGATCGTGGGCAAGAGCAATGTTGGCAAGTCGAGCCTGATCAACAGCCTCTGCAACAACAAAAAGCTCGCCAAAACCTCCCAGACGCCGGGGAAGACGAGGCTGATCAACTTCTTTTTGATCAACCGGTCGTTCCATATGGTCGATCTGCCCGGCTATGGCTTTGCGCGCGCGAGCAAGACCGAGCAGCAGGGCTGGGGCGAGCTGATGGAGAGCTATCTCGGCAGCGGGCGCGTCAGGCACCTGTTCCTGCTCCTCGATATCCGTCATGCGCCGACGGCCGAGGACCGGCAGATGTTCCGGTGGCTGCTCTATTACGGCGTGCCGTTCACGCTTGTGGCGACCAAGGCGGACAAGCTCGCCAAGTCCAAGCGCCAGCAGGCGGCCAACGCCGCGGCCAAGGCGCTGGGCGCGCCGCCGTATGCGATACCGTTTTCCACGGAAACCGGCGACGGACGCGATGCGCTTTTAACCCGGATCGGCCAGATTTTGCAGGATTCAGAAAAATCGGCCGTTCCCGATGAAAAATCATCCGTTAACCCTTGACATGTTGCTATGGGTTTAGCATAATATGCACTGTGCCGGGCGATTGACTGGCACGGTGCATGAAGCGAGTCAGCGACACATCCTTTCTGTTTGTATCGCTCCCGAATATCAAAACATGTATGCCGGCAGATGGCGGCACAGAGGAGAACGGTTGATATGGCATTGAGAAAGTGCCCCAAGTGTGAGTTGAACTATATCCGCGAGGGTGAGCAGTATTGCAATGTGTGCATGCGCGCCATGAAGAACGGGCGCATTCAGGCGGAACCCGTTGCGGAGGAGGAAGAAACGCTCTGCAGCGAGTGCGGAGAGGCGCCCGTGGTGCGCGGTTATGATCTTTGCGCCAACTGCTTGCGCGAGCAAAAGCGTCAGGCGGAGCTGGAAAACGCCATCGCGATCGATGAGGACGAGGAAGACTTCGAGGACGAGGAGCCGGACGAGGAGTAACCGTCAAAAGAGGGGTGGAAGACCGGAAAGGGGAGAGCTGTATGCGCGTGTTTGCCATCGGTGATCTGCACCTTTCCTTTGGCACCGACAAGCCGATGGATGTGTTCGGCGAAGCGTGGCGCGACCATGCGCAGCGGCTGGACCGGGCTTGGCGTGCCGCCGTGGGCGCGGACGATCTCGTGCTCATTCCGGGCGATATCAGCTGGGCGATCCGCCTGCAGCAGGCTGCGGACGATCTTTCGTTCATCTGCGATCTGCCGGGGAAGAAGCTGCTCCTGCGCGGCAATCACGACTATTGGTGGAGTTCGCTCACGCAGGTGGAGCGCGCGCTGGATGCGTCGGCCCGCGTGGTGCAGAACAACGCGCTGACCGTCGGCGGCTTTACGATCGGCGGCACACGCGGCTGGACGCTGCCGGACGAGGCAAACGAGGCCGCGGACACGCACATCTATCAGCGCGAGCTGATCCGGCTGGAGATGTCCCTGTCGCGCATGGAAGAGGGGCGGCGGCGCATCGCCATGCTGCATTTTCCGCCCACCGATGTGCACGGGGCGGATACCGGGATGACGAAGCTGCTCGAGAAGTACGGCGTCGAGATTGCGGTGTATGCGCACCTGCATGGGCGTGCGCACCGCGCGGCGTTCATCGGGGAGAAGAACGGCGTGCGCTATGTGTTTGCCGCGGCGGATTATTTGCAGTTTCAGCCGCTGTTGATCGCGGAGGAATGAATTGGGCTCTGACAGGCGGAGGGTGTCGCTCGAAAGCGCGCACCCTCCGCTTTTTGCTTTTCCGGACGGGGCGAAACGGCGGACAGCGGCCCTCCCGGCCGTATGCGGGCGGGGGCTGTTTCTTGCCGCCGCTTGCCCGGTTTCGATAGCGTCTGCCTCCAGATTGTATGCGGGCGGTTTCGCGGACGCCCGATCCCTTGCTGCAGGCCGTATGGCGCGCACGTCAGAACAGCGTCGGCTGCCGGAATGCGCGCAGAAAGGCAAACACCCGCTCATTGCCATGCACGATGCCATAGCGGTCGCAGGTCGCAGCAAACTGCTCCCAGAGCGCGGGCGCGTTCGGAGAGGGGAGCATGTAGGCGTAGCCATAGGTCTGCTGGTAGCGGGCTTTCAGCCCGGGAAAGTGCCGGTCGAGCGCTTGGTAGTAGTGCTCGCGGCTGCCCTCGCGCAGCGTCAGCCCCATGCCGAAGCAGATGATGCCCCATACGCCCGCCTCGGCGCACATGTCGAGCAGGGCGGCAAGGTTCTCCGGCGTATCGTTGAGAAACGGCAGCAGCGGCTCGATCCACACCACCGTGGGAATGCCGTGCGCCTGCAGCGTGCGCAGCACCTCAAAGCGCCGCGCGGTCGTACAGACATTCGGCTCCACAATGCGGCAAAGCGCCTCGTCGGCAGTGGTCAGCGTCATCTGCACGACGCATTTGGCCTGCGCGTGGATGGCGTCCAGCAGATCGAGATCGCGCAGGATCAGGTCGGATTTCGTCTGGATGGCAAGGCCGAAGCCGTAGCTCTGCAGGAGCGCAAGGCAGCGCCGGGTCAGGCCGAGCGTGCGCTCCTCCGGCAGATACGGGTCGCACATGGCGCCGGTGCCGATCATGCATCGCGCGCGCTTTTTTCGCAGCGCCGCCTCGAGCAGCGCCGGTGCGTTGCGCTTGACCTCCACATCCTCAAAGGCGTGCTCCATGCGGTAGCACGCGCTGCGCGCATCGCAATAGATGCAGCCGTGCGTGCAGCCGCGGTACAGGTTCATGCCGTTCTGCGCGGACAGCAGCGTTTTGGCATCCGTAAAGTGCATGCAATATCCTCGTGTTGATGGACAGCGTCTTTGCAGACGTCCTCGTCGTTTTCCGGCGTTTGATCTTTCGCCGGCAGCCTATTCCACGATCGTTTCCTCGATTCCAGTCACCTGTTTGACGGCGTTGATAATGCGATCATTTCGATCATGGGACGTTTGGCCATCGCGAAAATCCAACAACCATTCGTCCGAAGCAGTCATATAGGAGATACTTTCCAATTGTGTCAGATCATATTCCTCTTTATATAAGCCGCTGGAACTATGGAATACCAGGCTGTTTTGCGTAACAAAATATGCATAACCCATATTATTTGGTAAAAAGCATAAGCACATAACACAAAGAAGTATGTCCAGCCCTATATAAGCTTTTTGCATCAGATCCATGCCGCGTACGCGCTCAATATACGGCTCCGTGACCGGAAAGTTCCGAAAATCATCCAATAAAGCTCCGCTTGTTCTCACCGGAGGTTCAAGGGCACAAAACAGCAGGTCCAGCGCCTGGTCTCCCAGTCTCTTTCGTACAATCATGTGCTCGATCAGTCCATAGAGGGGAAATCCCAACAAGAATGCGCAAGCGTCGAACTCGAATGGCGATACATAGTAAATGATGTTTCCAAATCGCATATATAGCGAAAGAAAATAGATTCCCCGAATCAGCCAATACACCACAAATGCACAGGCAATTACGCCGACCGGCCAGAAAAGGAGCATGAGTACTCGCTTTTTGTTGTCACCCGGTTTACGCCATGACCATCCCTTAAACTCCTTTAATTCGCAGCGTAGCTGCACAATGCGGGCAGCAAACAGGGCAATGATCAAAACGATGGAAAAGAGCTGCAGCGCAGCAACCACATGTTCATTCTGCATTTCTTACCCCCCAAATCGATAGGTTGTGTGCTTTTGCGACCGAGCATTGCGTTGT
>JAQXRK010000101.1 GCA_029218485.1 bacterium
GAGCGCTTCATCCGCAAAAATGAGCGCCGCTACGCGCTTCCGGTCGATCGAACCGTCCGCGCGCACGATTTCATCGCCGAACAGCCCGATCGCCGCCGCATAGCAGCATCCGCCGCGCTCGAGGGCGCTGCGGGAGATGGCGTCGGCATCGAGCACCAGCGCGCCAAGCTGCCGAAAGCGCTCGGAAACCGTTGACTTCCCGGCGCCGATGCTTCCTGTCAGACCAATGTGGTTTTTCTGTGCCATGCTCATTTGGTGTCAAACCAGCTGTGTCCCACGCGCACATCCGCAATCAGCGGCACGCGCAGCGAACAAACGTGTTCCATGCAATCCCGCACAAGCGCCGTGACGCGCTCCCGCTCCTGCTCCGGCGTGTCGAAGATCAGTTCGTCATGCACCTGCAGGATAAGCCGCGCACCCAGCTGCTCGCTGCGCAGCCTGTCGGCCGCGTGCACCATCGCCAGCTTGATGATATCCGCTGCGCTGCCCTGAATCGGCATGTTCATCGCCACGCGCTCGCCAAAGGAACGCGTGTTGTAATTACTGCTCTTCAGCTCCGGCAGCGCGCGCCGCCGGCCAAACATGGTCACGGCATAGCCGCGCGCTTTCCCCTCCTCCACACAGCGCTCCATGAACGCCCGGATGCCGGGATAGCGATCCAGATAGCGCTTGATATACTCGCCCGCCTGTTTGACGGGAATGTTCAGATTCTGCGAAAGGCCAAAATCGCTGATGCCATAGACGATGCCGAAATTGACCGCCTTTGCGGCGCTGCGCATCTCGTCCGTCACGAAGTCGACCGGCACGCCGAAGACCTCGCTCGCCGTACGCCGATGGATATCCTCTCCGCTGACAAACGACCCGATCATGCCCTCATCCCCGCTCAGATGGGCGAGCAGGCGCAGCTCAATCTGCGAATAGTCGGCGCCGACGAGCACGTTGCCGGGGCTTGCGACAAAGGCCTTTCGGATCTCACGGCCAAGCGGCGTGCGCACCGGAATGTTCTGCAAGTTCGGCTCCATGCTGGAAATGCGCCCGGTCGCAGTCACGCACTGCTGAAAGCGCGTGCGAACCCGCCCGTCCTCGCGGGAGCGCGCGTGGAGCAGGCCGTCGATAAACGTGCTCTTGAGTTTGGTCAGAAACCGGTATTCCTGCACCAGTGCGACGATCGGATGCTGCGCCTGCAGCCGGTCCAGCGTTTCGGCATCCGTGGAGTAGCCCGACTTTGTCTTGCGCTGCGGCGGCAGGCCGAGGCGTTCAAACAGGATCGTGCCGAGCTGCTTCGGGGACAGGATGTTGAATCGCTCGCCCGCCATGTCATAAATCTGCGTGGAAAGCGTTTCCGCCCGCTCTTCAAACTGGCGCTGCATGACCAGCAGGCCTTGCTCATCGACGGGGAAGCCAACGCGCTCCATATCGTACAGCACCTTGGAAAGCGGCATCTCCATATCGTCATACAGCGAAAACAGCTCCTGCTGCCGCAGCGCGTCATACATGCGTTCCTTCAGAACAAACAGCTGGGCAGCCGTCGTTTCCTGCGCATGGAGCGTCTGCTCCGCCAGCTGCTGAAACGTGCCGGCCGGGCGGATCGCATTGAGAAGATAGTCGGCGATCATCGCGTCAAACCCGATGGAAGCGACGGAGACGCCATAAGCAGCCGCCTGATGGCGGAGCGATTTTCCATCGAACACCAGCTTCTCCACGCCGCTGCTCTCCAGCAGGCCGGAAAGCGCCTTCCAGACGCACTCCGGCTGCAGCACGGCATCAAACAGCGTTTCCCCAGCCGTAATCACATAGGAGCGTTCCGGCGAAAAAGCAAAGGACAGCTGCGCATCGGCACAGACCGCCATCGCTTTGGAATCCGCATGCTCCCGAAGGATGGCCAGCAGCTGTTCCTCCGTATCCACAAAAACCGTTTCGATGGGATGCATATCGACCGCCGCATCCTGTTTTGCCGCCTGCTCGGGCAGCTTTGCAAGCACCGCGCGCAATTCCAGCGCGCGCAGCCGGTCCGCCGCATCCGGCATGCGCTCTGCCGCAAAGCGGCATTCGACAAGCTGCATCTCCACCGGCGTGCCGGTATCGATCGTGCCGAGCCAGAGGCTCAGCCGCGCGGACTCCGCATGCTCGCGCACGCGTTCGCCGAGCTTCCCCTTGATCTCACCTGCGTGCTCCAGAACCGATTCCAGCGTGCCATAGGTACCGAGCAGCTTCAGCGCCGTTTTTTCGCCCACGCCGGGTATACCCGGGATGTTGTC
>JAQXRK010000102.1 GCA_029218485.1 bacterium
GTCTATGGCGGCTTGCGGCTCTCGTTCTTCGCGTTCTTCGGGGCGTTTGCCGCCGTAATGACGGTCAGCCTCCTCGCACGCCGGATCGGCGCGTCCCGGGGCACGCTGATCCTGTTGGGCGTTGCGGTCAACAGCCTGTTAAACGCTGTTTCGGATGCCGTTGTGTCCTTCATACCCGAGGTCGGCATCATGAGCAATGATTTTAAGATCGGCGAGTTTTCCGCTGTGACCTTTGATCGGCTTTTGCCGGCCGCCGTTTTCATAATCTCTTCCCTAATCATTCTGTTCACCCTCACAAACGAGCTGGATGTTTTAACCCTCGGAGAAGATTCCGCCAAAGCGCTCGGCATGAATACGGCGTTCATTCGTACTGTCTTTTTCATGCTTGCCGCGGTTTTGGCCGGTTGCGCTGTCAGCCTTGCGGGATTGCTGTCCTTTGTAGGGCTGATTGTTCCCCACGCGATCCGGCGGCTTGCGGGGAGCAAATCTTCACGGCTTTTGCCGCTCTCAGCCCTGTTCGGCGCATCCTTTGTATGCCTGTGCAACACGGCGGCAACCTCCCTGTTTTCGCCATACGAAATACCGGTAGGCATTATTATGGCATTCCTCGGCGCACCCTTCTTCGTGTTTCTCCTGATCAAAGGCAAGGGAGGCCATACCGTTGCTTGAACTGAAGAAGATATGCGCCGGCTACGGTAAAAAACAGATTTTAACGGATCTTTCCCTTTCCTTTTCCAAATCGGAATTGATTTCGATCATAGGCCCTAACGGCTCCGGCAAGAGCACCATGCTGAAAGCTGCCATGGGCATCATCCCCATACTATCGGGAGAGGTTTCTATTGACGAAGAAAACGCAAACGATCTCTCACGCAGCCGGCGCGCCCAAAAGGTCGCCTATCTTGCGCAGGGCAAATCTGTTCCCGATATGACCGTCGGGCAGTTGGTTCTGCACGGCCGATTTCCGCATTTGAGCTATCCGCGCCGCTATACCGAAAAGGATCGGGACATCGTTTTCGCTGCGCTCAAGGAACTTGGAATTGCGGATCTTGCCAACCGGCCGCTTTCCTCTCTTTCGGGCGGCATGCGGCAGAATGCCTATATTGCTATGGCTTTGGCACAGGACACCGACTATATTCTCCTCGACGAGCCGACCGCATACCTCGATATCTCCCATCAGCTGGAGCTTATGAAAACACTTCAAAAGCTGACAAGCCTCGGGAAAGGCGTCGTGACCGTGCTTCATGATCTGCCGCTGGCATTCGCCTTCTCGGACCGGATTGTGGTTTTGAAGGAGGGAGCGCTTGCTGCCGAGGCGGCTCCGATCGAAATGTATAAAAGCCCCGTAATCCGGGAAGTGTTCGGAGTTGGGCTGGACTATTCAAGGGAAGAACAAAGCTATCGCTATCAATATTACCGCTGACCGGGCCGTTTGGAGCTGAATTGAGGGGAAAGGCAGTGACGGTCAAACAGCATGTCCGGATGTGACAACCGCCGTCATCCCGGATGCAAAATGCGATGAATGATCGATACGACCGATGAGGCACCGGGGCTTATGCCCCCGGTGCCTGCTTTCTGCATGCCGTTTTGCTGACATCTCAGACAAGCTCGAAACAAAACAGGTTGGTTTGCATGCTCCTTTTACATACTTTTGCCAGACAATGCAAATGCTTAATGGTATGAAAACAAGGAATTCTGATTTTTTGCGCCGCCTGTTTCAGTTCGACGAGCCGTCGGCCGAATACGAGCTTTTGGAAACCGAGAACGGGGAACCGTCCTTCATGGGCGGCTGGCGCGGCCATGCGTATTCGCAGGAACAGCCGGGTCTGCGCCTCAGCGACCGGTTGGAGGAAAATTTGGATCGGCTGCGCAGGGAATTCCGCAGCGATATCAACGAGGATTTCATCGTGCGCTCCTTCATGATGGGCGGCCGGATCCCCGCGGCGGCCATCTTTATGGACGGCATGGTGAACCCGGATCAGATCAACGATTTCATTTTGAAGCCCTCCATGCGAACAAAGGCGATGCGCAGCGCGAAGCCGCCGCTTGCGCAGTATGCCGTTCAGCATGTGCTCGCCATGCAGGATGCGAACCTGACGCATGATTGGAGCGATGTAAAGACCGCGGTGAGCGAGGGCAGAACCGCCGTTTTGATCGATGGGGACGACCATGCGGTTCTGATGGACACGCGCGGATTCCCGGGGCGCAGCGTGACGGAGCCGATGAACGAAACGGTGATTCTCGGCCCGCATGAGGCGTTTACCGAGAACATCCGAACGAACATCAGCCTCCTGCGAAAGATCATCAAAACGGAGGATTTCGTCTGTGAGTTCCGCCCGTCCGGCGGCAAAAACAATGTGCGGGTGGCCATCGCCTATCGGGAGAGCACGGCGAATCCCGGGCTGGTCAACGAGGTCAAGCGCCATCTTGCCCGCGTGGACACGCTTAAAGTCCTGTCGATTA
Organism: bacterium; assembly: GCA_029218485.1. Classification (GTDB taxonomy): domain Bacteria; phylum Bacillota; class Clostridia; order Christensenellales; family CAG-138; genus Aphodomorpha. Next base: position 2,461 of record JAQXRK010000102.1, read on the forward strand.
CAACGCTGGAGCAGTTGACGGAAACGCATCCCTATTCGCCGCTGCCCCAATCGCTGATCACCGAGCGGCCGGACCGCGCGGCCTCCGCCATCATGGAGGGCCATGTTGTGCTGCTCTGCGAGGGGAGCCCGCAGGCGCGCGTGATGCCCATCACGCTGTTTACCCTGATGACGTCGGCGGAGGATGCCTATCTTCGCCCGCTGTCCGCCTCGATCATCCGCATCGTCCGCTATTTCGGCGCGTTCCTTTCCACGATATTGCCGGCCTATTTTGTCGCGGTCGCGCTGCACCATCAGGGCATGCTCAGCGGTGAAGTGCTCGCAACGATTGCCTCATCGCGCAGCATGGTGTTTCTGCCGCTTGCGCTGGAAATGATCTTTCTGCAGCTCGTGTTTCAACTGGTGCGGGAGGCGAGCGTCGGCGCACCGGGAGCCATGGGCCAGAGCGTCGGCATCATCGGCGGCCTGATCCTTGGGCAGGCTGCGGTATCGGCCAATATCGTCAGCACGTTTGTGCTGATCATCGTGGCGCTTTCCGGGCTGGGCAACTTTACAATCCCGGATTATCGCACCCAGATCGCAGTGGCGTATTTTCGCATCGTGCTGGTGCTCGCCGCTTGGGTTGGCGGCTTGTTCGGCTTCGCGCTCACCATCCTGCTGGCGGTTGCATGGCTCGCCTCCCTCAAATCCTATGGCGTGCCGTTCCTTGCGCCGGTCGCGCCCAAGACGTATGCCAAGGAGCCGCAGGTCCTCCGCGTCCGGCAGCGGAACGCGGTCGATCCGAGCGATTTCACCAATTCAAGGAGGCAGCGCGCATGAAGCTGAACGAGGGAAGGATCGGCCGGCAGGAGGCAACGAGCCTAGCGGCCATGGGCGTGGTTGCAAGCACGGTATTCTATCCGAACGCTGCGGAGGGATACCGGTACGGAAATGCAAGCTATGTGGCGGCGCTGCTTGCGTTTTCGATGCTGTTTCTTCTGTTCTTTATCACTGTGCGTGCGATGCGCCGGCGCGGCGCAGCGCATCTGGGGGCGTTTTTGAACGATGCGCTGGGCGGTCTGTTCGGCAGGGTCGCCGCGCTGGCCGTGATCCTGTTCCTTGTCATCTCTGCGGCAATCCCGCTGATACAGTTTCAATGGCTGCTGAAGCGGTTTGTGTTTCCGGATAATCTGGTTGCAACCATTTGCCTATATTTTCTGCCGCCCATGCTGCTGCTTGCCTGCATGGGTCTGGAAACGCTTGGCCGAACGGCGCGCATACTCTTCTGGCTGCTGGCCATTTCGTTTGTGCTGCCGATGGTCATCCCCGCTGCATCCTACGAAACCTATCATCTGTTTCCGCTTCCGTTGGAAAACCCGCTGGCCATCGTGCAGAGCGCCGTTCGCATGACGGCGCAGGGCATGCCGGCCATGCTGGCGCTGCTCATCTATGCCGATGGCGTACAGGGTGTCAGGAATGCGGAGAAATACGGGCGTATCGCCCTTTTGGGCGGGGGGCTGCTGGTGGTGTTGCTCCAGCTCTGCATCAGCCTGTCGTTCAGCTATTCGGACTTGCAGGAGATCGTATCTCCGCTGTACCGCTTGCTGATGCTGCAGCGCTCGGGCATCAATATGCGCATTGACAAGCTGGTACTCTTTCTCTGGATCATCATGGGGCTTCTCGCCGTTTCCGGCTATCTCTACGCCGCAGCGCTTCTGCTTTGCAGAACGACGGGCATCGGGGATGTGCGTCCGCCGGCGCTGTCGATTTCCGCTGCTGCAGCCACGCTTGCATTGCTTGTCAGCCAAAATGCGGAGTGGACGGCCACAGCGGCATCAGCGGTCCGCAACAACCTCTATCTTCTGGCGCTGGTGCCGCCGCTGCTTGCCGCTGTCGCAGCTTATTTGAGAAAGGAGCGTTTGGCGGCATGAAGCGCGCGCTGTTTCTGGTGCTTGCATTCCTGCTGGCGGTGCCGGCCGGCGGATGCCTGAAAACGAACACCGTGGATGAAAGCGGGTATGTCCTTGCGATTGGCTTTGATCCCGGCGAAACCTTCGCGTATCGGGTGAGCTTTGCCGTGCAGAAGATCAGCACGGGGTCCAGCGAACCCAGCACCGACGGATTCATGCTCTTCTCCGCCGAGGCGGAAAACCTGTTTCAGGCCATCGAAACCGTGAGCGCAAACGCGCCCTATCAGCTGAGCTTTGTGCGCACCGCAATGCTCATCTTTGACCAGAAGCTGCTGGAGGATGCGGGACGGTTGAGCAGCATCATGAACACCGCCATGGAGCGGCTGCGCATTCGTTATAACGCCAATGTGTTTGTCGCGCTCGATGGCGCGAAAAAGGTGCTCGAAGGCCTGAACAGTCAGGAGAGTCCGCAGAGCATTGACAAACTGCAGGAGCATTTTCTGGCCTATGCAAGGGACACCGGGATGCTGCCGGAGGTCACATTCCTGATGCTGTATCAGGGCATACGGCAGCCGACGTCCGATGCGGTCATTCCGCTCATGGGGACGAATGAGGATATCCGGCGGTTGGGAACGGCCGACAGCGTCGGCGAGACGGATTATGCCTATCTCGGCGGGCGCACGGCAACGCAGACCCAGCTCCAGACGGGCGTTGCCGGCTTAGGCTTGATGGAGGCTGACCGACTGGTGGGCATCCTCAGCGGCCAGAACACACAGCTGCTGTTGATGGCGACCGGCGACTTTCAGACGGGCGACATGCAGCTTCCGCTCCCGGACGGTTCCGGCATGGCAACGGCCGCAGTCCGCATGCAGCGAGCGCCAAAAACGGAGCTCGCGCTCGGCGAACCGCCGGCTGCGCTGGTGAAAATTTATCTGGAAGCGGACCTGCTGCATCCGGAGATTCTCGGGAATACCTCCACCGACGAACTGGGAGCACATTTTGCGCATCTGCTGGAGCAGCGGCTGCAGGCGGTTTTTTTGACCTGCCGCGCGCTCGGCAGCGATGTGTTCGGCTTTGGCAAACTGGCTGTGAAGAAATTCAGCAGCGTTTCCGAGTGGGAGGCGTATGACTGGAAAGCCCGTTTTCAAGGACTGGAAGCCCGGTTCGAGGTCAGCGTCGTCATTCAGGATTATGCCAGCAGGAAGCTGTTTCAGTAAAAGAGGAAAACCATGACCGGCTATTATCTCATCCTCAGCGCCGCAGCGGTGTATGCGGGCCTGTATACCGTCCATGCGTTCCGAAAGCGGGCCTATGCGGCTGCCGCGGGGAGCCTGCTGCTGGTTTTGCTGCCGGTGCTGTGCGCGGTGGCGCTGATCGTGGAGCCGTGAGCTTGCAAAACAGTAGCGCGCCGTTTGCAAACATGGTACAATATTCCTAATAACGGCCGTGCGGAGCGTTCCGCACGCCGATTGTGGGAGAATGCATGTTTGGACTGGTGCGTCCGCTGGAATGCGAACTGAAGGTGCGGGAGCAGGCGGTATACCGCGCATACTACTGCGGTGTCTGCCGGACGATCGGCGCGGAGTGCGGGCAGCTGGCGCGCACCGTGCTGCAATATGACTGCGCCTTTTTGGCGCTGTTTCTCGCCGCCTGTACCGCGGATATACCGGCATATGAACGCCGGTTTTGCCCGGTCCATCCGTGCCGCGGAAAGCAGGCGTCGGTCACGGCGCATCCTGCTGTCGCCTATGCGGCCAATGCAAATGTCATCCTGGCCTATTATAAGCTGCTCGACGACCGGCGTGATGAACACAGCGGCAGGGCGCTCGCCGCATTCTGCCTGCTCCGTGCCGCGCTTTCGCGGGCGGCTGCACGGGAACCGGCGCTTGCGGCGTCGATCCGGAATGATCTCGAGCGCCTTTCGGCCGTTGAACGCAGCCGGCCGGATTGTACGGATGTACCGGCCGATGCATTCGGCTGCCTGCTCCGGAATACGGTATTACTGTACCCCGGTATTGCAGAGAAGAACCGCAAGCCGGCCGGTTGGCTGTTCTACAATCTGGGGCGGTGGATCTATCTGGCGGATGCCTGGGCGGATCGGGAACGGGATGCGGCGGCAGGCCGGTACAACGCGTTTCAGGCAGCCGGACTGGGAGAGGACGATGCCGGTTTTCTGCTCAACATGTCGCTGGATGAAGCGGTCAAAGCGCTGGATCTGCTCGAACTGCAGGCACACGGTGCGATTTTGGACAACATTCTGCGCCTTGGCTGCGCTGCGCATACGCGCACATTGCTGAAAGGAGCCGCGCATGAATCCGTATAGTGTGCTCGGCGTGAGCGAGAGCGCAACGCAGGAAGAAATTCGCGCAGCCTATCTGGCGCTGGTCAAGAAGTATCACCCGGATCGGTATGCCGATGGGCCGCTCAAGGACATGGCGGAGGAGAAGCTCAAGGTGATCAATCGCGCGTACGAACTCATCGGAAAGCGGCAGGGTACGGCGGAGAGCGCCGGCGCTTCCTACGGATATGAGCGAAACCCGGGAAACACCGGGTATCATGGACCCAATGCGGCCGGGTTTGCGCGCGTGCGTTCGCTCATCAGCCACAACAATCTGGGCGCAGCAGCGGCCATTCTCGACAGCATCCGCATGCGCAATGCGGAGTGGAACTACCTCTACGGCATCATCTATCTGCGCCAAGGCTGGTATGAGAAGGCGCGCGCCTGTATGCAGCGCGCCTATGAGGAGGAGCCGACCAACTCCGAATACCGAAACGCGTATATCGCGCTTTCGCGAACGCGCACAGCGTCGGCCGGGAGGGACGCGAAGGACACGCTCTATGACGATTGCTCCACCCTGCTTTGCTGCAACTGCTGCGGCCGCATGTGCTGCTGTCCATAAAAACGCATCCCGCTCACTTGGTATCACTTGAAGACGAACCGGTCACAATATCCCCTATGAGGGGAAAGAGACGAGAGTATACAACCAGACAGATGCAACAGCGCAGGAGGCGGCGCGCAAAGCGCTTTCGCCGCACGTGCCTTGCGCTTTTTTTGCTTTTTGGTGCGGCCGCCGCGCTCGCATCGGCATGGGTGCTGCAGCTGGATGCATGGGGGGATCTCGACATGCACAAAATTCTGGATGTGCAGCGCTCTCTCATCCTCTATGACGCGGCGGGGCAGGAGATCACCACGCTGCATACCCGTGAGGACCGCATCTGGACCGACATCGAAACAATCCCATCCCATGTACGGTACGCGTTCATTTCTGCGGAGGACGCCCGGTTTTACGATCATTTCGGTGTGGATATCATCCGCATCTTTGGCGCAGCCTGGGCGGATCTGAAGGCGGGCGCCTATGTGCAGGGCGCCTCCACCATCAGCCAGCAGCTCATCAAGCTCAGCCATCTGACGAACGATAAGAAGATGGAGCGCAAGATCGATGAAGCCATCCTTGCCTATCAGCTCGAACAGCAGTACGACAAGGATGAGATTCTGGAGATGTACCTGAATTATGTGTACTTTGGCGGCGGCTACTATGGCATAGAAGCGGCTGCGCGCGGCTATTTTGGCGTCCATGCGTCGGAGTTGACCGTGGCGCAGGCGGCTCAACTGGCGGGAATTCTCAAATCGCCGTCGAAGTATGCGCCGCATTTGGACATGGCGGCCAGCATCAAGCGGAGAAACCTCATCCTTTCGCTCATGCAGGAATACGGCCACCTGAGCGAGGAGGATTATGCTGCTGCCATCGGCGAGCCGGTCGCGCTGCGCCATGGCCAGAATGCGGAGAAGCGGGGGTATTATGTGGATCTGGTGTTGAACAATGCCTGCGATCTGCTGGATATCGATATGGATACGCTGCTCTCCGGCGGCTATCGGATATACACCGCAATGGACAGCGATTTGCAGGCGGCCTGCGAGCGCATGTTTGCCGATGACAGCTTTTTCCCGGAGGCTGGAGGGAACGGGGTGGAGGCTGCGCTGGTGGTGGTCGATGTGCGCACCGGCGGCGTCGCAGCGCTGATGGGCGGCCGAGACAACGAGACCGGGCTTGCCTATAACCGGGCAACGCGGATTCGGCGGCAGCCGGGCTCGGTCATCAAACCCATCATGGTGTATGCGCCCGCGCTGGAGAGCGGGTATACGGCCGCAACAATGCTGCTCGATGAGGAGATGGATTTCGACGGGTATCGGCCGAGCAATTCCAACGACAGGTATTCCGGGTGGGTGACGATGCGGGAGGCGGTCACGCGATCGCTGAACATTCCCGCCGTTTCCGTCATGTCGCAAATCGGCGTCGATACGGGCAAGCGGTTTGCAGAGAGCGTTGGCATCTCGTTTGACGCGCAGGATCAGAGCCTTGCGCTGGCGTTGGGCGGGTTTACCTACGGCGTTTCGCCCTATCAGGTGGCGGGCGCCTATGCCGCCTTTGCGGCCGGCGGCGTTTACAAGGAACCATCCCTGATCTATGCAATCTGCGACGCCGCGGGCAACACGCTGTACACCTATGCGCCGGAGCCAAAGCGCGTCATGCGGGAGGAAAACGCGTATATCCTGACGAGCATGCTGGAAACGGCCGTGCAGACCGGTACCGGCCGGCGGCTCGGCACGCTGGAGATACCGCTTGCGGGCAAGACCGGCACAACCGGGGATGAAAGCGGGAACCGCGATATCTGGATGTCCGCCTACAATCCCAATTATGCGGCGACCGTCTGGATGGGCTACGACAGCGAAACGGCGGGACGCCTGCCGGATGCCGCCACGGGCGGAACCTACCCGGCGCTGATGCTCCGGGAGGTCTTCGAGACGCTGTACCCAAACGGCGATGCGCCGGATTTTATCATGCCGGACGGCGTGCGGGAGTACAGGCTGGACAGCTACACGCTCGACAACGAGCACGTTGCGGTGCTGGCAAACTCCCTGACGCCCGAGCAGGCCTCCTATTCCGAGGTGTTCGTAGTCGGTACGGAGCCGGACGCATATACGACCTATTGGATGATACCGGCGCCGCCGACAGTCCTGCGCGCAGCGGCAGCGGGCAGCGCCGTCATGATCTATTTTGAGACGCCGAGCCCGTTCTGCCTGTACCGGCTGTACCGGGAAACGAAGGATGGAAAATCCGTGATGCTCGGCGAGTTCTCCGGCGGCGAGGGCAGCATTGCCTATACCGATGGCGGCTTGGACGCGGGCACATACACCTATTATGTTATCCCCGTGCATCCGCAGCTGGAGGTCGCGGGGGAGCGGGTTGTGGGCCAGAGCTCGGAGCGCATTCTCGTCTCGGTGCCGGGCGGCGGATGATTTCACAGTCTGTTTTGAATTAGGGTGTTGACGCAGGGTTTCCCCAACCATATAATATATTTGTATGGTTCATATATAATTCTTTCAAAAGCATTAGAGGGGAAACAGAAGCAAATGGATTACGAAGCCATCGCCGGCCAGGTCGGTCCGCGAACCGGAGCGACGCAGGAATGGGTCTTTCGGGTTTTGCGTCAAGGAATTGTGAGCGGCGCATTGCCGGGCGGAACGCAGCTCAAGCAGGATGAGATTTCATCCGCGCTGAGCGTGAGCCATATTCCGGTGCGGGAGGCACTTCGCCAGCTGGAAGCACAGGGATTGGTCCGAATTCATCCCAACCGGGGCGCATCGGTGACAAAGCTGTCGAGAAGCACCATCCTCGATATGATGGAGGTGCGCGCCACGCTGTCCGTGATGCTGCTCAAGAACAGCATTCCGCTGCTGACGGATGCGGATTACGCGGCGCTGGATGAGGTCATCGCTGCACAAAAGCAGGAGACCGATTTGTTCCGGACCGAGGAGCTCAACTACCGGTTCCACAATATCCTCAGCCGCCATGCCGACAATGCCATTGCCGAGCTGTTCATGGAGATGATCCATGCCAATATCGACCGGTATCTGCGCACCAATTTCTATGCCGGCGCCTCCCGGCGGGAGCGCTCGATCGGCGAGCATGAGCGCATTGTGGAGGCCTGCCGCGCAGGCAACCGTGAGCTCGCCTGCGATCTGCTGCGCGACCACATTCTGAACGCAAAGGAGTATATTCCGAAGGATCTCGAACCGTAAGGCATTATCAACGATAAAAAGCAAGGCACCTGCACACGCTAATAGTGTGTTGGTGCTTTTTTGTTTGATAGGCGTTTTTGCGCTGCTGTCGGTTCTGGCGTTCACTTCCTGCCGCATCCATGCCGAGCTTTGGATGGAGCTTGCAGGCGGCTGCATCGCCGTGCACATCCGGTATCTGGTACCCGTTTATACCTTCCGTTTCCGCATCAGCCTGTTCAGCGCGCCATATCTTGCCATCGACCTTTTGAAGCATAACGGTGCTGTATCGCCGGTGTACCGCGCCTTTCAGAAGAAAGAAGAAGCAAATCCGTGGGCAGATGCGGTCTGGAACGCCATCCGGTGGAAGAGCGCCCGCGCCTGCCTGTATGCGGGAACGGAACGTGCACCTGCCTTGTCCGCGTTGTCGTGGGGCGCGCTTGCGGAACTCATCCGGTTCCTGCTCTGCCGGTATATCACGCCCAATACGGCGGTTGCAGGCGTTCCGGATGCGGGCAGCGTTCCGTTCCGGTTAAAAGTGGAAGGTATTGCAACGCTTTCGCTTGCTCAAATTATTCGTGAACGATTTTGCAGATCAAAGGAGAAGGAATGAGATAAAATGTCGCACCCGATTGAGAATATGTTGCGCACCACCATGGAGCAGCTCAAGCAGATTGTCGACGTCAATACCGTCATCGGCACGCCCGTAGCGGTTGGAGACGCCATCATTCTGCCCGTATCGCGCGTGTCGCTCGGCTTTCTGTCCGGCGGCGGCGAATATGAGGGGAAGAACAGCAGCGTCCAGCGCTGCGGCCGTACATTGGATGAAACGCAGCTCCCGTATCCGTTCGCGGGCACGTCTGTAGCGGGATTGTGCATGACGCCGACCGCGTTTCTCACGCTGCAGGGCGGCCATGTGACGGTTGTCCCCGCAACCTGCGATACGACGCTCGACCGGCTGATCGACCGCGTTCCGCAATTCCTCCATGAGGCGGAACGCATGGTGCAGGCGCTGGCGGCACGCTGCAGCGCAAGGGCCGATCAAAGCGGAAAGGACCCGGAGGGCAGGCAAAACGATCGGACCGATCGGAAAGAGCAGCAGGACCTGCAGGCATGAGGCGCGCGCTTTCGCTGGCGTTTGCCGCTGTGTTGCTTCTTCTGCCACTCCGCGTGCAGGCGGCGGAGGAAGCGCCCGCCATTGAAACCGGCGGCGCGGCCCTGATGGAGGTGGGATCCATGCGGCTGCTCGCGGGCCAGAACGCCGATAAGCGGCTGCCAATGGCGAGCACCACGAAGATCATGACGGCGCTGCTCGCCATTGAGCATTGTTCGCTGGATGAATGGGTCACGGTGCCGGCACAGGCGTATGGTGTGGAGGGGTCGAGCATGTATCTCAACCGCGGTGAGAAACTGCGCATGGAGGACCTGCTCTACGGCCTCATGCTGACCTCCGGCAACGATGCGGCCATTGCCATCGCCTGCCATATCGCGGGGAGCGTGGAGGCCTTCGCGGATGTGATGAACGATCGCGCGGCGCAGCTCGGGTGCACGGACACCCACTTCGTCACACCGAACGGATTGCCCGATGCGGAACACTATACGACCGCGCGCGACCTGTGTCGCATTGCCGCGGCGGGGATGCAGAATGAAACATTTCGCACCATCGTCGGCACGACCTATTATCGGACGGAGACGGGCGATGTCACCCGGACGCTGAAGAATAAAAACAAGGTGCTCTGGCAATACGAGGGCGGAAACGGCGTGAAAACCGGCTATACCAAATCGGCAGGCCGCTGCCTCGCGTTCTCGGCGGAACGGGACGGCACCATGTTGGTGGGCGTTGTGCTGAACTGCCCGGACATGTGGAACAGCGCTTATACCCTGCTGGATTACGGTTTTGCGGCCTATCAGACCCGATGCCTTGTGGATGTGGGCACCTGCATCGCCTATATGGAAATCATGGGCGGAACCAAAAAGGGTTTGGCAATTTTTACGAATCAGGCTATACTGTATCCGATAGCAACCGATGGGAGCGATCAAATCGAGTGGAAGCTCGATTGCCCTGCATCGCTCCATGCGCCGGTAGCGGCCGGAACAAGCGTGGGGTCGCTGACGCTGCTGGTCAATGGTGAACCTGCAGCATCCTGCGAGCTGGTCACCGCAGAAGCCGTATCGGCTGCCGATCTTCGGTTTTATTTACACCGGATTCTGGATGGGTGGAGCGCCTGAATGCCGGTGGATGGAGGGGTATCATGCGACTGCAAAAATACTTGGCGGATGCGGGCGTTGCCTCCCGGCGCGCGTGCGAAGCGCTGATTGCTGCCGGGCGCGTGCGGGTCAACGGCGCCACCGCTGCAATCGGCCAGAGCGTGGAAGCGGGCGATACGGTGGAGCTGGACGGCAAACCGGTTGCATGCGCACAGCGCCATGTCGTGATTCTGTTCTACAAGCCCCGCGGCGTCGTCTGCACCTCGGAAGACCCGGAGGGACGCCGCACGGTGCAGGACTACTTCCGGGATTTGCCGGAGCGGCTCTACAATGTGGGGAGGCTTGACCTCAACTCGGAGGGTTTGCTGCTCATGACCAACGACGGCGCATTGGCACATCGATTGACGCACCCGCACTTCGGCGTGGAAAAAACCTACTATGTCGTTTGTGACGGAAAGGTTACCGCATCGGATTTTGCAAAGCTGACGAACGGCGTTCTGCTCGATGACGGGATGACGGCTCCGGCGAGAGTCGATTGTATTAGCACCACCCAGCGCGGGGACACCTCGTTTCTCATCACCATTCACGAGGGCCGAAACCGGCAGATCCGCCGCATGGCGGAGGCAATCGGCCATCGGACGCTTCGGCTGAAGCGGGAGCGCTTCGGCTGCCTGGAGCTGGGAACGCTCAAACCGGGGGAGTGGCGCTACCTGACCGAGAGCGAACTCACGTCGCTTCGGGCCCTGCTTGGATTGTAAACGGAGGCTTGCATTGGCACATGGCGTGCTTGTCATCCGGCAGGAACAGCGAGATCGTACAGCAAAGTGAACATAAAAAAACCACCCGTACATGTGCGGGTGGCTTTTGATTTTCCGTCTGATCTGTCTTTCCCGGCGGTGCCCAGTCGCCGGAAAAGTTTGGTCTATGATGTACATTATGTAGTTCGTTACGCGTTTTTAAGGAGGAAATCGGTAATGAAAAAACGTTACAGTCAGACGGAAACTATATTTTTTCATTGACTACAGTATATCATGGAAATCTTCAAAAAACAAGCGCCGATCCATGTCAAAATGTGGCATTTTTATAGCGTTTTTGTGAATTGGGGCGTATAGTCGAGCGTAGCGCTCTCCTTTTCCTGAC
>JAQXRK010000103.1 GCA_029218485.1 bacterium
CCCATGACGGATCCGATCATGATGCTGGTTCTCTGCTTTGGATTGGGCGTTCTGCACATTCTGTGCGGCCTCGGTCTGAAGATCAAGATGTCGTTTGCAAGGGGAGACTGGCAAACGGCGGTCTTTGATAATCTCTCGTGGATTCTCATCATCGTCGGCTTTATCCTGTTTGCGGTGCCGATGGTTGCAGCTGGTCTGCCCGCTGCAATCGGTACGGTCGGATTGGTCATGGTGATCGCCGGTGCGGCGATGATCCTGCTGTTCAAGGGGCGCGCGAAAAAGAATGTGTTCTCGAGAACGGTCTCCGGCCTTGGCGAACTGTACCAGGTTACCAGCTATCTTTCCGACATCCTGTCCTATGCGCGCTTGTTTGCGCTCGGTATTGCAACCGGCGTCATCGCCTCGGTATTCAACGACCTCTGCTCCATGCTGACCGGGTCGCCGTACATTCTCTTGAAGATTGTGGGCATTCTGATTGCCGTTGCGCTTCTGATCGCGCTGCATTTGTTCAATCTCGCGATCAATACGCTGGGCGCGTTCGTCCACTGCGCGAGACTGCAGTATGTGGAGTTCTACGGGAAATTCTACGAAACCGGCGGCGTCATGTTCAAGCCGCTTGGCTATAACACCAGGCATGTCCGTTTGACGGACAAAGCATCCTGATTATTGATAACAGTACATCACAATTTATAAGGAGGATTATTACAATGGAAGTTCAATGGGGTATCGTTTTTGCAGCTCTTGGTGCGGCGCTCGCAGCTGGTCTGGCTGGTGCCGGCAGCGCGCTGGGCGTAGGCATTGCGGGTCAGTCCGCAGCCGGCGTTGTTTCTGAGGATCCGGATCGTTTCGGTTCCTGCCTGCTTCTGCAGCTGCTGCCCGGTACGCAGGGCATCTACGGTCTGCTGATCGCTTTCGTTATCGCAACCAAAGCGGGTCTGCTCTCCGGCGGTTCTGCGATTTCCGCAACCAATGGATTTGCGCTCCTGATGGCTTCGCTGCCCATCGCCATCGGCGGTCTCATCTCTGCAATCGCTCAGGGCAAGGTTGCGGCGAGCGGTATCAGCATGATTGCCAAAAAGCCGGAAGAGCAGGGCAAAGCGATGCTGATGACCGTTATGGTTGAGACCTATGCGGTTCTGGCTCTTCTGATCTCTTTCCTGCTCGTCAATGGCGTCGTTGTCGGCTGACCTGAACGGGAGAATAAAAGAGATGGAAATGAACAAAACCGGCACGAATAAGCTGGCGGAGCGAATCTTGGCCGATGCGCGCAGCGCAGCGGAACAGACGCTTTCCGAAGCAAATGCAGCCGCAAAGACGATTTCGGCCGATAACGTTCAGAAGCTCAACGCCATGCGAAAGGACTTTGAGCAGAAGCGGGAAGCAGCCGTGCAGAGCGTGCTCGACGGCAGTAGAACGCGCGCCTCGATCGATGGCAAAAAGGCAGCGTTGGAAAAGAAACGCGCCCTGATCGATTCCGTGTTTGCGAAGAGCTATGAAGCGCTTTGCGCGCTGAACGAGGATCAACGCGGCGAAATCTGCGCAAGATTGCTTGCGGCTGAGGCCGAGGGCGGCGAGACCGTTTTGCCGGCCAAGGCGGATCGGCAGCAGATTGCGGCCATTCTGTCAACTATGAACTCCGTCGATCTCACTCTCTCCGATCAGGATGCGCCCTTTGACGGCGGGTTCCTGTTGGTGGGGCGTGGGTATGAGAAGGATTGCTCGTTCCGGGCGGTTCTCTCGGCACTGCGCGATGCGGAAGAGACTGCGGTCGCAAACCTGTTATTCGATTGATTTGGAGGAAGGCGAATGCCACAACAAAGCGTTCCCTATGCATGCGCACGCATCAGTGCGCTATCAAAGGGGCTTTTGGATCAGCAAACGGTCAAGCGGATGGCGGAAGGCTCCCTGGAGGAGGCCATGCGAATCCTGCTGGACGTCCGTTATGGAAACATACCGGATGCGACGCCGGCTGACTGTGAGCGTATGATCGATAACGTTCGCATACAGACCGCCGCCGAAATCCGTGAACTCTCTCCAAAGCCCGCGATTACGGACCTGTTTTTGCTCCAGACCGATATCCAGAATCTCAAGGTTCTGATCAAAGCGCGCCTTCTGGGCGGTTTGTCAGGCGCAGAGCTGCAGGCGGGTGGCCTGATTGAGCGTGATACGCTCCTGCGCGCCGTAGCCGATCAGGATTATCGTTGCCTTCCGAAAGAAATTGCGGAGGCGCTGAACGCGCTGGAGCGGCAGCTGAAGGTTGAGGTTGCGCCTCAGAGCGTCAGCATCGCTCTGGACCGCGCATATCTCCAGCATGCTTTACTGGTCGCAGAGCAGGAGAAGGACGCGTTTGCGACGACCTACTTCAAGGCCCTTTGCGATTTTGACAATGTGATTACATTTCTCCGGATGCGCGCAACCGGCGCTGCCCGTGAAGAACTCCGAAGGGTTTATCTGCCGAAGGGCGGTATCGGCCTGTCGGAGCTTCTGGCAGCCTATGAGCTGTCCGCCGACTCTCTCAATCATATCCTGATTGATAGCACGGCGCGCTCGGCCATTGCAGCAGGTCTGGCGGAAATGCAGCAGACGGGAAGCATCGGCGCTTTGGAGAAGCAGCGCGACAATTATTTGCTCACGCTGATCAGAAGCCATAAGTACGATATGTTTTCTATCTATCCGATTCTGGGGTATCTGCTCGCCAGAGATCGTGAAGCAAAGGCCGTTCGCCTGATAGTGACGGTCAAGCGCAATGGACTGGATGATTCGGTAATCCAAGAGAGGCTGTGTGAATTGTATGGCTAAAATGGGTGTCGTTGGAGATAAGGATTCCGTCATGCTGTTTAAAGCCGTCGGTCTGGATGTATTCTTTGAAGACGATGGCGAGCAGGCAAACCGCCGTATTCATCGGCTTGCGCGCGAGGGCTATGCCGTGATCTTCGTGACCGAACGTCTGTACGGCGCATGCTCGGAAGTGATTCATGAGTACAGCGCAGCCGCATACCCGGCCATTATTCCGATTCCCGACAACCACGGTTCGGAAGGAATCGGACTTCAGGCGCTCAAGCAGAACGTCGAAAAAGCGGTCGGCGTTGACATTCTATTCAATAACTAAGGGAAGGGCGAAGAACTTATGCAAGGTACAATTATTAAAGTATCGGGCCCCCTCATCGTTGCGGGCGGCATGGCGGATGTACAGATGTACGACGTGGTGCGCGTTTCCGAAAAACATTTGATTGGAGAGGTCATCGAACTGCGCGGCGATCGCGCATCCATACAGGTATATGAGGAGACGGGCGGAATCGGCCCCGGTGAGCCGGTTGTTTCCACCGGCGCGCCCCTCTCGGTGGAGCTGGCACCCGGTCTGATTGAGTCGATCTATGACGGCATTCAGCGCCCGCTGGACGTTGTGCGCAAACAGGCCGGCGACCGCATTACGCGCGGTATTATCGTCGATGCGCTCGACCACGAAAAGCTCTGGGACTTTGTTCCGGTCGCTAAAGTTGGCGATGTGCTGACGGGCGGCGATGTGCTCGGAACCGTTCAGGAGACGGAGGCTGTCCTTCACAAGATCATGGTGCCTCCGGGCGTTTCCGGCACGCTGAGCTGGATTCATTCGGGCGAGGCGAACATCGTGCAGCCGATTGCCCGCTTGGAAAAGGATGGGGAGACCATCGAATTGCCGATGCTTCAGAAATGGCCCGTACGCCGTGGTCGTCCCTATGCCGAGAAGATCGCACCGACCGAGCCGATGATTACCGGACAGCGCGTTATCGATACGCTGTTCCCGGTCGCAAAGGGCGGTGTAGCGGCCGTGCCCGGCCCGTTCGGCAGCGGCAAAACGGTCGTGCAGCACCAGCTCGCCAAGTGGGCGGACGCGGACATCATCGTCTATGTCGGCTGCGGTGAGCGCGGCAATGAGATGACGGACGTGCTGATGGAGTTCCCGGAGCTGAAGGATCCGCGCACCGGACTGTCGCTGATGAAGCGTACGGTGCTGATCGCAAATACGTCCGATATGCCCGTTGCGGCACGCGAGGCGTCCATTTATACGGGCATCACAATCGCTGAGTATTTCCGCGATATGGGGTATAAGGTCGCGATCATGGCGGACTCCACATCCCGTTGGGCGGAAGCGCTGCGCGAGATGTCCGGCCGACTCGAGGAGATGCCCGGCGAGGAAGGCTATCCCGCATATCTTTCCAGCCGCTTGGCCGAGTTCTATGAGCGTGCCGGCGTCGTCAAAACGCTTGGCAGCGATGGCCGAACCGGAGCGGTTTCCGCAATCGGAGCGGTTTCGCCTCCGGGCGGCGATATCTCTGAGCCGGTCTCGCAGGCAACGCTGCGCATTGTGAAGGTGTACTGGGGACTTTCGAGCAAGCTGGCCTATGCACGCCACTTCCCGGCAATCGACTGGCTGCAGTCGTACTCCCTCTATCTGGATCGCCTCGAGAGCTGGTACAATGAGAACGTCTCTCCGGAATGGTCGAACCTCGTGCAGCAGACGATGAACCTGCTCCAGCAGGAGAGCGAGCTGGATGAGATCGTGCGTCTGGTCGGTATCGACGCGCTGTCGTATCGGGATCGCATGACGCTGGAAGCAACGCGTTCCATCCGTGAGGACTATCTGCATCAGAACGCATTCCATGAGGTGGACACCTACACTTCGCCACACAAGCAGTATCTCATGCTCAAAGCCATTCTTTTGAACTATGAAAAGAGCATCGATGCGCTTGCTGCGGATGCGTCGTTCAACAAGCTCATTCAGCTGCCCGTGCGGGAGCGCATTGGCCGACTGAAATATGTGCCGGAGGATGCGGTGCAGGCCGAGTATGATTCTATTCTTGCCGATATGAATGCACAGATCGGTGCGTTGATCGAGGGAGGGCAGCAGGATGCGTAAAGAATACCGTACCATTAAAGAGGTCGTCGGACCGCTGATGCTCGTCGAGGATGTTTCCGGCGTCAAGTATGACGAGCTGGTCGAGATTGAGCAGGCGGATGGAACGATCCGCCGCGGTCGCGTGCTCGAGGTTAACGGCGATAAGGCGCTTTTGCAGCTGTTTGAGGGTTCACAGGGCCTTCGTATCAGCGATTCCAAGGCGCGCTTCCTGGGCAAATCCATCGAGCTCGATGTTGCGCCCGATATGCTCGGCCGCGTCTTCGACGGCATGGGCAAACCCATGGATGATGGCCCGGCGCTGATCGCCGAAAAGCATCTGGATATCAATGGCACGCCCATGAATCCGACCGCCCGCGACTATCCGTCGGAGTTTATTCAAACGGGTATCTCTGCCATTGACGGCTTGAACACGCTCGTTCGCGGTCAGAAGCTGCCGGTGTTCTCCGGCTCCGGTCTGCCGCATGCCAATCTGGCTGCGCAGATTGCGCGTCAGGCCCGCGTGCTCGGCACGGACGAGAAATTCGCCGTTGTGTTTGCAGCGGTCGGTATTACGTTTGAAGAAGCGGATTTCTTTATCAGCGATTTCCGCAAAACGGGCGCCATTGAGCGCACGGTAACGTTCATCAACCTCGCAAACGACCCGGCCATCGAGCGCATTGCAACGCCGCGCATGGCGATTACCGCGGCGGAATATCTGGCCTATGATCTCGGCATGCACGTGCTAGTCATCATCACGGATATCACCAACTATGCGGAAGCGCTGCGCGAGGTGTCCGCCGCGCGCAAAGAGGTTCCCGGACGCCGTGGATATCCGGGCTATATGTATACCGACCTTGCGACGATGTACGAGCGTGCCGGACGCATTCGGGACAACAGCGGTTCCATTACCATGATCCCGATCCTCTCGATGCCTGAGGACGATGTTACGCACCCGATTCCCGACCTTACCGGGTACATCACCGAGGGGCAGATCATCCTCTCCCGCGAGCTGCACCGCAAGGGTCTGACTCCGCCCATCAACGTGCTGCCCTCGCTGTCCCGATTGAAGGACAAGGGCATCGGCAAGGGCAAAACGCGCGAGGATCATGCCGATACCATGAACCAGCTCTTCGCAGCGTACTCCCGCGGTCGTGACGCCAAGGAGCTTGCCGTCATACTGGGCGATGCCGCTCTGTCCGATACCGACAAGCTGTATGCCAAGTTTGCCGATGCGTTCGAACAGGAATATGTATCTCAGGGATACTATACCAATCGGAGCATTGAGGAGACGCTGGACCTTGGCTGGAAGCTGCTGTCCATCCTGCCGAAATCCGAACTCAAGCGTATTCGCGATAGCTATATCGAAAAATACTATCCTGAGGAGGCGTAAGCCGTGGCGGCCATTCAAGCAAAGCCGACCCGCATGGAACTCAGCAACCTGAAGAAACGCAGACAGGTTGCCGTTCGCGGGCACAAAATGATGAAGGACAAACGCGACGAACTGGTGCGGCGCTTCATCGTCTATGCGCGCCGCAACAAGGAACTGCGTGACGAAGTGGAGCAGAAATTATCCGCTGCCATGCGTTCGTTCGTGCTTGCCCGTGCATCGATGAGCAGCGCCGAAATTGAAGAGGCGCTGATGTACCCGGCACGGGCCGCTTCCGTGTACGCGCAGACCACATCCGTGCTTTCCATTCCGGTGCCGAAGCTGGCTATGGAAACGCAGGAGGGGTATTCCTACCCGTACGGTTATGCGACAACGAGCGCCGAGCTGGATGCGGCGGTTCAGCAACTGGCAGAATCTCTGCCGCTGCTTTTGGAACTGGCGGAGGTGGAGAAGGCGTGCAGTCGCCTGGCGGACGAGATCGAAAAGACACGTCGCCGCGTCAATGCCCTTGAGTATGTCATGATTCCGCAGTTCAATGAAACGATTCGCAGCATCCAGATGAAGCTCGAGGAGAACGACCGGCAAAATACAACGCGTTTGATGAAGACCAAGGAGATGCTCCAGGCCGATCGCTGATGCGAGCGCAGGGCATCAGGACATTTCAAACGAACAAGAAGACGAGCCGTACCGCTTTTTCAACGGTACGGTTTGTTTTTGCAGATGATTTGCCGGTCTTCGGTCCAGCTGCGCAGGACTTCAGACGCAGCGAAGTCACTCATATTGTACTGGCTTTCGGGCGAGCAAACCGCTTGCATGTTGTACAAAGATGGTGTACAATGTAAACAAGAATTTGGTTTGTCGCGCTAAGCGGGGAGTTAGCGGTGCCCTGAACCTGCAATCCGCTACAGCAGGGCCTTATTCTTGGTTCGAGACTGATATTTGTGAAGTCTGATCCCGGTAAGGAGTGTTGAACGTCGGGTCCCGTGCAACCGAACGCCGTGAACCATGTCAGATCCTGACGGAAGCAGCATTAAGCGGACTGTGCGGTGTGCCGCGGG
>JAQXRK010000104.1 GCA_029218485.1 bacterium
ACCGCCGCCGTGCGCTCGCTCGTGCGCGTCAACGCCGAGTTTCTGCGCCAGGCCGCCGTCGTGCGGACGACGGACCTCTCCGGCTACCTGACCACGCTGGAGAGCAGCCTGCAATCCTGCCAGCAGCTGCTGACGGATTGATGCGCCGCGGCAGGGCGGGGATGTTGGCCGGTTTGCGCGTCCCCGCCCCTCCCCGCGCGGTATTTTTTACAAACATGACGCCGCAGGAATCCCTGCGGTACGCACATCGGTTTACAGACTGCGAACATCCAAAAGTTAAGCAGCAGTTAAAATTTATTCCCATTATTTAACCCGCACTCCATTGTTATTTTCACTCCAATCCGCTATGCTATCCATAGGGTCGATCCGGAAATTGCGAAAGAGGTGGTTCAACATGGCAATCGGAGACGTCATCAAAAAGTATAGGAAAAACAAAGGGATGACACAGGAGGAAATGGCCACTTGTCTGGGCGTAACCACCCCTGCTGTCAACAAATGGGAAAGGGGCAACACGCTGCCGGATGTCGCATTGCTTGCCCCTATCGCACGGCTGCTTGGCATTACCACAGATGAACTTCTGTCCTTTCAAGGTACTCTGACAGACGAGGAGATTAACCGATATCTATTGAAAATGCAGAAGGACTTGGAAAACAAGGACTTCCATGATGTCTTTCTTTCCGTAAAGAAAAAGATCGAGGAATATCCCAATTGCGAGAAACTGATCTGGCAGGCGGCTGTCATTCTGGATGCGAAGCGAATGGCAATGGAACTCCCAAACGAAGGCAATTATGATCATGCGATATTCGGATGGTATGAGAGATGTCTGCTCTCAGAGGACGAACGGATTCGCAATCAAGCAGCGGATTCGCTGTTCCATGCGTTTGTTCGAAAAGAGGATTATGAAAAGGCGAATCAATATCTGGATTATCTCTCTCTGGAAAACCCGGAGCGCAAACGCAAAGAAGCGCTTGTAAACAGTAAAACAGGAAAACGGGCGGAAGCCTATCGGGCATATGAGGAATTGATCTTTGCCGGGTATCAGCACATCCAAATGACATTGAATGATTTGCGCATTCTATATATGGAAGACGGCAATCATGAAATGGCAAAAAAACTTGTTGCGGTGTCTTCCGCTGCTGCGTCCGCATTTGAAATGGGCAAGTATAACGAGGTTTGCTGCGGGCTGGATGTTGCATCATGGGAAAGGGATGCGGAATGGACGGCACAGCTCATGCAAGACATTTTGGATAGCATTGATACAATTGGTGATTTTACAAAATCCAAACTTTACCAGCATATGGCGCTGAAAGCCATAGACCCTGCATTTTCCGTTGGTTTAAAACAAGAACTTTTGAAATCTTTTGGAGACGAATCTTTTCACTATATGCAGGGAAATGAAACCTGGGAAAAACTGAAAAGCGGAGCTTTATAATTAAGCGAACCCGTAGAGACAATCCCCTGTGAAGGGATTTTGTGTCGATTCAAGTCTGCAGACCCGTTCGGTTTCATATGATCCCATGACGGGGGTAGAATATAAGAGCAGCTGCAGCAGCGCAAACCGCTGCGGCCGTTAACCGTCCGATGAACACGCCCCGTTCCCGCGCGTTTTTTTTGCAAGCGCGTTCCCCCACCCCGACACGGCGGTTTTCGCAAGCGCGTTTCCCCGCCCCGACACGGCGGTTTTTGCAAGCGCGTCCCCCCACCCCGACACGTCGGTTTTTGCAAGCACGTTCCCCGCCCCGATACGGCGGTTCTTGCAAGCGCGTTTCCCGTCCCGACATGGCGGTTTTTGCAAGCACGTTTCCCGCCAAGGCCGTGCTTTGGTCGGAGATTCTGCCGCGGCAGGGCGTTCTCCGCGGGGTTCGCGCCGCCGGCCGGGGGCCGGGCGCCGGGCTCAAAAATATGGTCGTTTCACCGCCTCGCTATCGCGCGCGCCGGGCGGTTTGCATCGGGTCTTTCCGACAGACTGTGCGGCTTTTCCCTCGAAAGCCGTTGCTTTTTTATGTGAGTCTGCTATACTCGACTATATGAAGATGCAACACAACAACCCCGGCGCACCGGCTGCAAGCTGCGGCGTCGCGCCCCAGGAAAACGCGCAAAAACCCGAGCATGCCAAGCCGCGCTGGAACTGGCGGTCCGAGCTGCTCACGCTCGCGACCATTCTCGTGATGGTGACGGTGCAGTGTGCCGCCATCAACGGTCTGTACAAGCCGAACGGCCTCATCAGCGGCGGCTTTACCGGCGTGAGCATGCTGATCGAATACAGCACCGGCTTCCCGCCGTCGATCACGCTGCTGCTCGTCAACATTCCGCTGCTGGTGCTGGCCGTCTGGAAGCTGCACCTGCGGTTCACGATCTATACGATCATCGCCTCGCTGTACTTCTCGCTCGCCATGGCGTTCACGGCGAACATCCAGATCCCGTTCGATTTCTCCGACCCGCTCTCGCGCCTGACGAGCGCGCTGCTCGGCGGCGTGATCTGCGGCTTTTGCGGCGCGCCCATCGTGCGGCGCGGCGCATCGACCGGCGGCTTCGACATCATCTCGCTGCTGCTGTCGAAAAGGTTTTCGTTCCCCATGGGCACGATCAGCTATGCGTTCAACGTTCTGGTCACGGGCGCGCTGGCCTTTGTGAACGGGCTGGACGTGGCTGCGCTGTCCATGGTGGTGCTGTTCGTCTCGAGCATAGCGTTCAACAACGTGCTGCAGGGCATGAACCGGACCAAGACGCTGTTCATCATCTCCGACCGCTGGGAGGAGATCGCCCCGCACGTTCTCGAGGAGGTGCACCGCGGTGTGACGCTGATCCCGGCCAAGGGCGCCTATACCGGGCGGGAAAAGACGGTGGTGTACGTGATCGCCCGGACGACCGAGCTCTCCGCGATCCGGCACATCGTGCTCGCCATCGATCCCGCGGCCATGATCTCCATCATCGACACGCGCGAGGTCGTCGGCCGGGGCTTTACGCCGAACAACTGAGTAAATCGCTTCATTCTATAAGCAATCAGCAGGAGGACACACCATGTTCAAGCAATGGATCAACGATACGCTGGACGACCAGATCCGCGACCTGCAGGCGCTCGTGCGCATTCCAAGCGTCAGCCGCGGCGAACCGAAGGACGGCATGCCGCTCGGTGAAAACGTGCACCGGGCGCTCACAGAGGCGCTTGCGCTCGCCAACCGGCTCGGCTTTTCCGACACGCGCTCGCTGGACGGGCTGTGCGGCATCGTCGATTACGGCGAGGGCGAGGAGCTGCTGTGCGTGATGGCGCACCTAGACGTCGTGCCCGCCGGCACGGGCTGGGACGGCGATCCGTTCTCGGGCGAGCTGCGGGACGGCCGCGTGTTCGGCCGCGGAACGCTCGACGACAAGGGCGCCGCGGTTTCCGCGCTGTATGCGCTTGCGGCGGTCAGGGCCGCCGGCATCCCCATGAAGCGCCGCGTGCGCATTCTGCTCGGCTGCGACGAGGAGGTCGGCTGGAAGTGCATCGACCGGTATCTCGAAACCGAGGAGGAGCCGGCGCTGGCCTTTACGCCGGATGCGGACTATCCGCTCGTGCACTCCGAGATGGGCATCTGCCATGTGACCTACACGCTGCCGGGGCCGATCCGCGGCCTGACCATCGACTGCGGCACCGCATCGAACGTCATCCCCGGCGAGGCTGCGGCCACGCTCGGCTGCGGCGCCGTTCCCTGCGGCGCGCCCGAGGGCATGGAGGTCTCGTTCGATGGCGCCTCCGTCCGCGTCAAGGGCTTCGGCGGCCATGCCGCAAGCCCGGAGCTTGCCAAAAACGCCATGCAGGGGCTCTTGCAGGTGCTCACGGAGCAGCCGCTCCCCGCTGAGGCGTTTGCGCTCGTGTCGTCGCTGCACGCGCTGCTGGACTTTGACCTGCACGGCGAGGGCTTCGGCCTCGACGTCACCGACGCCTCCGGCACGCTCACGCTCGTCCCGTCCATGCTCCATGTGGGCGAGGACGGCGCTTCGCTGACGCTGGACTGCCGGTTCCCGTTCGCCGTCACGCCCGAGCACCTGCTCTCTGCGCTCGACGCATCGTTCACCGCCATCGGCTTCCGGCGCACGGAAACGGAGGTCAAGGACGGCCACTTCATCGATCCGGACAGCGAGCTTGTGCAGACGCTGCTGTCCGTCTATGAGCGCCACATCGGCCATCGGGCCACGCCGCTCTCCATCGGTGGCGGCACCTATGCGCGCGCCTTCAAAAACGCCGTTGCGTTCGGCGTGATCCGCGAGGGCGAGGACAGCTGCTGCCACATGCCGAACGAGTCCATCGGTGTGGAGGACATCCGGTTCAATACGAACGTCATGGCCGAGGCCATCGCGCTGCTCGCCGGCGCCAAAGCATGAAAAATGTGCGCATTTACCGGGAAAAACCGCTTGCGCGGGCCTGTCCGGTGTGCTATACTTTGAAAGCTAACGTCCTTCTTGCTCCGCCGAGCGGGCGGGGCCAAAAGACCATAAGGAGGTGAAAGAATGAATCAATACGAAGCTCTGTACATCATCGTTCCCGAGATCGATGAGGAAACCACCAAGGCCACCATCGAAAAGTTCAAGGGGATCGTCGAGTCCAACGCGGGCGAGGTCGTCAGCGTGGATGAGTGGGGCAAGCGCCGTCTGGCGTACGCCATCGACTACAAGACCGAGGGCTATTACGTTTTGATGTCGTTCAACAGTGCGCCTGAATTCCCCGCGGAACTCGAGCGCAACTTCAAGAACGACGAGCGTATCATGCGGTACATGGTTACTCGCAAGGAAGCCTGAACAAGACAGACGGAAAGGATGGTAAGACAGCATGAATAAGATTATGCTTATCGGCAATCTGACGCGCGATCCTGAGATGCGTTCCACGCCCAACGGCGTAACGGTCTGCTCCTTCACCATCGCCGTAAACCGCCGTTTCGCCCAGCAGGGCGGCGAAAAGCAGGCCGACTTCTTCCGCATCAACGCATGGCGCCAGCTTGGCGAAACGTGCGCGCGCTATCTGGCAAAGGGGCGCAAGGTTGCGGTGGTCGGCGAGCTGCAGGCCCGCACCTACCAGGGTTCGGACGGCACGACCCGTATGTCGCTCGACGTGTCGGCCGACGAGGTTGAGTTCCTCTCCCCGCGCGGGCAGGACGAGGGCGGTTTCGCCCCGCGTCAGGGCGCCGCGCCGCAGGATCTGGCCGGCTTCACCGACATTCAGTCCGACGACATTCCCTTTTAATTTCGAGTAATAGGAGGCTTGCACCATGGAAGAGAGAAAAATGCGTCCCCGTCCGAGACGGAGCCGCCGCAAGGTCTGCAAGTTCTGCGTGGATAAGGCGACGAGCATTGACTACAAGGATGTCCGCACCCTTGAGAAGTTCGTCACCGAGCGCGGCAAGATCATGCCCCGCCGTATGAGCGGCGTCTGCGCCAAGCATCAGCGCGATCTGGCCATCGCCATCAAGCGCGCGCGCATCGTGGCCCTGCTGCCCTACGTTGCAGACTGACAAACAACAGCACTGAAACCCAAACAAGGAACGTTGGCACGGCTTTCGCAGAATCTGCGAAAGCCGTTTTTTTGCAGGTGCGCCGCACCGCCCCGCACCACCGTCCGCCCCACATCGCCTTTCCTCATGATACCGCGCATCTGCCCTTGCATCGCCCGTTCGCGGTGCGTCGGACATGCGCCCCCGCACCGCCCTTCCACGGTCCGCCGCCCCCGCACGGTCTGTCCGCCCTTGCACCGCCCGTCCTCATGATACCGCACATCCGCCCTTGCATTGCCGCTCGCGGCGCATCGGACATGCGTCCCCGCCGCCCCGTATTTTGCCCTCCCTCCGAAAATCTGCGCCGAATTTGATGTTTTCTGTTGCATTTTCTGACTTCTGTGTTACAATAGTGTCTGGAAATGGTTCGTATCGGGAATGCGAACATCCTTTAAGAACGGTACAGTGATGCCGGCAAGGACAGCGGAAGGCCCCATGGAGCGGGCTGGCTTCGGTGATTTGCGTCGTGCATCAGGCACGGCGTTTTTTGTTGGGATTTTCTGTTGGGAAAGGAGTAACCGCTATGGCTGTCTACAAAGCAACCCTGCTCGATGAAGCGGCCGTCGGCCGCGCGCTCAGGCGCATTTCTCATGAGATCGTCGAAAAAAACGGCGGTTGTCAGGATCTCTGCATCATCGGCATCAAGCGCCGCGGCGTTCCGATCGCCGAAACCATCGCCGCCAATATCGAGATGATCGAGGGCATCAAAATCCCGGTCGGCACGCTGGACATCACCTTCTACCGCGACGACCTGACCGAGATCAGCCCGGACCCCGTCCTGCACGCGCAGAACATCCCCTTCGATCTGACGGGCAAACGGGTCGTCCTCGTGGACGATGTGCTCTATACCGGCCGCACCGTGCGCGCCGCGCTCGAGGCCCTGCCAAAATTCGGCCGCGCCGCCCGCATCCAGCTCGCCGTGCTGATCGACCGCGGGCACCGGGAGCTGCCCATCCGCGGCGATTATGTCGGCAAAAACGTACCCACCTCGAAAACCGAACACATTTCGGTCAAGCTGCCGCCCTACGACCCCATCACGGCGGTGGAACTCCACGGGTGATCCGGCACGGGACGGCCTCGTCCCGGCGCCGCACCGATAAATATTAATTTGCACCAGTGCGTGCAAGATATGGAGGAGCAAACATGAAACTCATCTACAACGTAGAAGACAAGCCGAAGTTCGGCCAGCTGGTCGTCTTCGCCATCCAGCAGCTGCTCGCCATCATGGCGGCAACGCTCGTTGTGCCGCTCATCATCAACGGCAATGCGGGTCTCTCCGGCGCGGACGCCATGGACACCGCAGCCGCGCTGTTCGGCGCCGGCGTCGGCACGCTCGTCTACATCCTCTTCACCAGGAAAAAGAGCCCCGTGTTCCTCGGCTCGTCCTTCGCGTTCATCGGCTCCATGACCGCTGCGTTTGCCGGTGCGACCAGCGTGGCCGTCGGCTATCTCGGCCTCATCCTCGGTGCGGCGCTGGCCGGTCTGGTGTATGTCGTGATCGCGCTCATCGTCCGGCTCGTCGGCGTGAAATGGATCAACCGGCTCATGCCCGCCGTCGTCATCGGGCCCACGGTCGCCATCATCGGTCTGTCCCTCGCGGGCAACGCCATCCAGGATCTGCAGACGGCCAACGCCGGCGGCTCCTACCTGATCGCGATCCTCTGCGGCCTCGTCACGCTCGTCACCGTCACGCTGTGCTCGACCTACGGCAAGAAGGGCGCGCGCCTGATCCCGTTCATCATCGGTATCCTCGCGGGCTACTGCGTTGCGGCCATCTTCACCGTCATCGGCAATGCGGCCGGCGTCGACGCGCTGAAGATCAGCAACTTCAGCTCGCTCAGCGCGCTGGTTGCGGACGGCGTGACCGTCTCCACCTTCTTCAAGGTCCCCTCCTTCACCTTCCTCACCGCGTTTGGCGGCTTTGAGGGGCTTACCTGGGGCTATGTCGGCACAATCGCCATGGCCTATGTACCGGTTGCGTTCGTGGTGTTCGCGGAGCACATTGCGGACCATAAGAACATCTCCTCGATCATCGGCAGAGACCTGCTCGAGAACCCCGGCCTCTCCCGCACGCTGCTCGGCGACGGCGTAGGCTCCATGGTCGGCGCGGCCTTCGGCGGCTGCCCCAACACCACTTACGGCGAGTCGGTCGCCTGCGTCGCCATCACGCGCAATGCGTCCGTCGCGACGATCGTTGCCGCAGCCATCGGCGCGATCATCATCTCGTTCGTCTCCCCGTTCGTGGCGTTCGTCAACTCCATCCCCTCCTGCGTCATGGGCGGCGTCTGCATGGCGCTGTACGGCTTCATCGCGGTGAGCGGCCTCAAGATGGTGCAGAACGTGGATCTGAACGAGCACAAGAACCTGTTCGTCGTCTCCACGATCCTCATCGCCGGCATCGGCGGTCTTGCGCTGACCTTCGGCCAGATCACGATCACCAACATCGCAACGGCGCTGATCCTCGGCATCATCCTGAACCTGATCCTCTCCCGCAAGAGCAAGCAGCAGGGCGACGAAAACTAACGCGTATTCAGAAGAATATCTTTCCCCTGAGCGGAGGGCATGCCTGCAATTGCGGCATGCCCTCCGTGCCGTTTGCGTGGCAAGAGCTCCCACGCGGCGTTCATAACGCAGGGAACGGTCACAGCGGTTTGTCTGCTGCGGTTTTGCATTCTGCGCTGTTATGTGATAATCTGACATCAAACGGGCCTGCAAATCGGAATTTGTCGAGCCAAGGGAGTAAGAATTTGGCGAGGAGACCAAAGGAATGGAAGAAATATTCAGGAATAGCAGATATAAGTCACTTATGGCAATTTTTTGTGCCTTTGGGTGGTCATTGGCATATCCGCTTATAAAAATTGGGTATCAGGAATTTCAGATAGCTTCAGCTGATTTGGGAGGAAAAATCTTATTTGCTGGAATACGATTTCTTTTTGCAGGTTTGTTGGTTTCGGGATTTTGTTGTTTGAGAAAAAAGAAACTTGAATTAGAAAATAAAAATGACTTATGGTGGCTGATTCTTCTTGCAATTGTAAACGTCACACTTCATTACATGTTTGCATATATCGGGTTGGGATATAACCCGAGCGCAAGATCTACCATATTGGATTCCATGGGAGGTTTTTTCTTAATTATTCTTTCAACGATTATTTTTTCTGACGACAAAATATCGGTTCCAAAATTGTTTGGATGTGTATTAGGATTTGCGGGAATTGTCGCAATTAATATACAGTCAGGAGCTGGTTTCTTTGAAAATATTACATTTAGAGGGGACGGAATGATCCTCCTAAATGCAAGTTGTGCAGCACTCGGTGGTGTCATAACACGGGTGGTTTCAAAGAAAATGAATATGATGCAGGCAACTGGGCAAAGCATGGCGCTTGGCGGAGCATTGCTTCTGGTAATCGGTTTCGTAACAGGAACAAATAACCCTTGGAGTTTCAGCATAAAGGGAATATTTGTTCTAATTGCGTTGATTATGATATCAGCAGTTTGCTTTGCTGTATATAATGAACTGCTCGCTTATCACCCAATCAGCGAAATAGCCATTTATAATGCGTTGATTCCGGTTTTGGGCGTGATATTTGCAGCGCTGCTGCTGAAGGAAGAACTGAAATGGCAGTATTTTATAGCCGTAGTGATGGTAGCTTGTGGAGTTTACCTTGTGAATATGGTTCATCTGAAATCAAACGGTCCTGCAAATCGGGATTTGTAAAGGATGGAATAACAAAATGCAAAAATTGAAGATCAAAGACAGAATAAAACTTGTCGAACTGATAGAGCGCATCCCGGTTCAGAATATGATCAGCATGGAAGTGGAAACATACGGGGGTTCCTATCTGGAAGGAATCAATTGGGATTTCTTGAAGTATGTATATAACAGAGAAAAGGATACGAATGGAAGTCCCGGATGGATAGACTACACAATCGTCTATCAGGATTCCGTTTCTCCTGACAGCCTTGTTTCAGACTTTGATGATCTGCAAAATCACGGTACCTGCGGTTCGGAATCCATAGTTATCGTCACCTATGATGAGGAGAGATGAGCCTGCGTATCGAATAGGTACAGGAGCGCGCTTGGATACGGGGCAACCCCATCTGCGCGCCCTGCGGGACTGAACGCCCCGGGCACCCGTGTGCCCGGGGCGTTTTGCGTCACAGCGCTCCGGAGCCTTCCCATCGGCATGCGCCGCCGCCCGAGCCGTCGCAAGCGCCGCCCGATGCTGCGGGTACAGCAAAACCACCCTGCGCACTTGCTGTCACAGGGTGGTCGTTTCGTTGATCGTTACGGTTGTGTCGGCGCCTGGGAGGCGGTGCCCGCGTCGGGGCTCGTGGTGGCGGGTGCCGTCGTCGGTGCGGCGGACGCGCTGCCCGCGCCGATGGCCGCGTCGGTATAGATCAGCGCCAGCGTATCTCTGCCCGCGATGCCGTCCGGCTTGAGCGCGTTGGCGCTCTGGAATTTCTGTACGGCCAGCAGCGTGGGGTCGCCGTATTTTCCGGTCGGCGTTCCGGTCATGTAGCCCAGTTCAATGAGCCGCTCCTGCAGCTTGGTAATCATGTCGCCAAACAGGTAGGGGTCGCTGCCGCGGCTGAGCGTGAGCGCTTTTGCGTTTTCACTCATCAGCAGGTCGTAGGTCGCCTCGCCCACGCAGCCATCCAGCTCGATCTCGTTCACCGCCTGGAACATCTGCACGGCCTTCTTCGTTGCCGGGCCGTAGGTCGTCGTCACCTGCGCAACGCCGTCGATCACCGGCATCTCCATATACCCCAGCTCAATGAGCCTCGTCTGAATATCGGCAACGATATCCGCCTGCACGTTCAGCTGCAGGAACCAGCCGTTCGTTCCCTGTGTTCCGACGCCGGTCAGCGGGTGCGGCGTGGGCGTCGGCTCCGGCGTGGGTTCCGGGGTGAACGGCGGCAGCGTCGGCGTGCCGCTGATCTCCGGCGTGGCGGAACTCTCCGGTCCCTTCGCCGTCTGCGCATCGCCGCGCGGCAGCAGCACAACGAGCAGGATGACCGTGATCAGCACGATCGCGATCGAGCCGCCGATCACGAGCAGCGTCTGCGCGGGGAGCTCGGCCATGTGGCGCACGAACGCTCGCAAATAGCGCACAAATTTACTGCGTTTTTTGCGCTTTTTGGGCCTGTATTCCACATCTTCCATCTTTTGTATCCCCCTTTAAGGTTGGTTTCCCAATGCTTCCATCCAAAAAGCAGTCGTCAGAAACGGCAGCGCCGGCCGCTGTGGGGCGCACAACCGCACGGAACGCTATCATTCAAGGCCAGTGTACCAAGAACAATGCAGGAATTCTTCCATCAATTTGTAAAGAAATTATGGATAAAGTGTAAATGTTGTGGTGATTTGGCCAAATTCGTGCTATATATAGATTTGTTCTTGCATAATTCCTGCAATTTATGCGTTTTTTGAAAGGAACTCCTGCATGAGACACCTGTTTTTCTATGGGCCGAGCGGCGCCGGCAAGAGCTTCGCCCTGCGCCGTGCGCTGCGCGACTGCCATCCGGGCCGCGTTGCCGGTTTCTGCACGCATAAATCCAGGAGCGGCGGCGTGTATCTGCGCGCGGCGGACGCTCCGCCGCTGGAGGCGGATGACCGGCTCGTGGCGCGCGTCTCACAACGGCCGCCCGAGGCGAATGCCGCCCGGTTCGACGCGCTTGGAACGGCGCTGCTGTCCTCCGTTCGGCCGGGCGATCTGGTGCTGATGGATGAAATCGGCTTTCTGGAGCGCGATGCGGCGCTGTTCTCCGGCCGCATTCTGGAGCTGCTCGACCGAACGGATATCCGCATCCTGGGCGTTTGCCGCGGGCCGGGTCCGCGCGATACGCCGCTGCTCACCGCGCTGCGCGCGCATCCGAACGTGACGCTCTGTCCGGTGACGGTCGAAAGCCGCGACGCGGCCTATGCGCTGGCCTGCGCCTTT
This sequence comes from bacterium, assembly GCA_029218485.1. GTDB lineage: Bacteria > Bacillota > Clostridia > Christensenellales > CAG-138 > Aphodomorpha. The sequence continues at coordinate 11,468 of JAQXRK010000104.1, forward strand.
TTGAACGAATCCGCGCCCGCACGGGCCGCAGATCAGGAGGGACGATAACCATGACCACGAAAGAATTTCAGGCGCTGACCGACAGCGGCGTCGTACTGCTCGACGGCGCAACCGGCTCCAACCTCCGAAAGGCCGGCATGCCGGTCGGCGTTTCCGGCGAGCTGTGGGCGCTCGAGCACCCGGAGCCGGTGCTTGCGCTGCAGCGCGCCTATGTGCGCGCCGGCAGCCGCATCCTCTTTGCGCCCACCTTTACCGCCAACCGGGTCGGTCTGGCGCTGCACGGGCTGGAAAACAGGCTCGAGGAGCTGAACACCGGTCTGGTCGCGCTCTCGAAGCAGGCCACCGCCACCGCCGAAGCGCCCGTGTACGTCGCCGGCGACGTCACGACGACCGGCCGGCCGCCGCACGAGCTGTCCTATGAGGCGCTGCTCGACATCTATGCGGAACAGATCGGCGCGCTCGCGGCCGCTGGCGCCGACCTGATCGTGATTGAAACGATGATGGGGATCGACGAAACGGTCGCGGCGCTGGACGCGGCGCACACCGTCTGCGATCTGCCCGTGATGTGCTCGTTCTCCGTCGAATCGGACGGGGGCCTGCTGTACGGCGGCACCATCACCGACGCGGTGGAGACGCTGCAGGAGATGGGCGCGTCGGCCGTGGGCGTGAACTGCTCCGCCGGGCCGGATCAGCTGGAAGCGGTCGTGCGCGCCATGTGCGCCGCAGCGCATGTGCCCGTGATCGTCAAGCCGAATGCCGGTATGCCCGTCATGGACGAGCATGGCGCTGCGCATTACAGCCTGACGCCCGAGCGCTTTGTTGCCGC
>JAQXRK010000105.1 GCA_029218485.1 bacterium
CATTGAAGCCGGATTCTGTGGTCACTGCTGCGTTGCAATGCTTGCCGGTGTGCCCCTTTCCGAAGTGGTTGCGCTGATGGGAAAGGGCCACGCATCGTGGTCAAAAATATTGGAAGCATTGGACTATTATGGAATATCCTATGCGTCGAAAGCTGTTTATCCCAAGGGTGGTTCCTGCCGGTTGCCACTGTGCTGCATAGTCAATAACGACAATAGCTTTCTGCTTTGGTATAAGGGTTCCTTCTGTGGTGTGACAGATGTTGACCCAAAGAAAACAATCAGCTATATTGAAATATTTGTCGTTTGATGATGAGAGCGATAGCTTTCGGTTTGTCGAACAGATAAGGGCGCACTTCTGCGCACTGCGAGCCAAAGCGCTCCGGACACATGCATGTTCGGAGCGCTTTGCGTTACTGCGTTCCGAAAAGGGACTGCATCCGCTGCGCTGCCCTGCGGCTATTCTCTTAAGGGCAAAGGTGTGACCACTTTCGTCTTACCCTTTGTCTATCTTATAAACGCCGCCCAAGCCCGCGCGTTTTGCTTGCCAACAGGGCCTGTCCGCGAGAGTTCGCAGCGGTTGAACAGGTGACCGATGGGACATTTCAGACAGGGCAACGGGGCGATCATCCCGGCGGCGAGCGCCACTGGTGCTCCGTGCACAGGCGCATGTTCTGACCATACGGAAACATTTGCGCCGATTTCGCATCATTTTTCAGAATCTGTTCACGCTAAGAGCAGGAGGTGACAAACGATGCAGGAGGAACGGACAAAATCCGATCTGGCGCAGCGCTATGCGACGAATCTGCTCATCGTGAAGGAGAATTGCGATCCGGTGACGGGTATGCAGCATCCGGAAACATCGGTGATCGCGGACGCAAAGAAGTTCGTGGACGAGAACGAGAAGTAGTCCGCTGTTGCGCATTGTGGGGAAACGTGGTATCCTTGTATCGCTTGCTCGGTGAGCAGCGGAAGGAGGAGGCCATGGAACCGGTCATCACGGCCACAAATCTTCGGAAAACATTCTATCTGTCCAAAAAGCAGCAGAAGCTGGAGCATACCAGGGAGACCTGTCGCGTGGCGGTGGACGATCTGTCCTTCACCGCTTATCGCGGCGAGGTCTTCGGTCTTCTCGGCCCGAATGGTGCGGGCAAGACGACGACGCTGCGCATGCTTGCTACGCTGATTCACCCCGATGAAGGCGACGCCATTGTCGACGGCGCGAGCATCCGCACCGCGCCCGGCGAGGTGCGCGCGAGAATCGGCTTTCTGACGAGCGAGCTCAAGCTGGAGGATTTCTTCACGCCGAACGCCCTGTTCGATTTCTTTTCCGATCTCCACGGCGTGCCGGCGGCGGTGCGCGCGGAGCGGAAGGAGCGGCTGTTCAAGCGCTTCGGTATCGATGCGTTTCAGGAGGTGAAGGTGGGCAACCTCTCCACCGGCATGAAGCAGAAGGTATCGCTCGTGATCTCGGTGGTGCACGACCCGGATGTGATCATCTTTGATGAACCCACGAACGGGCTGGACGTGATCACGGCCCGCGTGGTTACGAATTTTCTGGCCGAGTGCCGCAGCGCGGGCAAGAGCATCCTGCTCTCCACGCACATCTTTGATCTGGCGGAAAAGCTCTGCGATCGCGTCGGCATCATCATCGGCGGCAAGATGATCTGCTGCGATACGCTTGCTGCCGTCAAGGACGGCATCTCGCTGGAGGATCGGTTCTTCCGGCTCTATGACGAGCGGATGGGGGGCGAACAGGCATGAAAAGCAATATCATCACCATCATCCGCAAGGAGTTCCAGCGGTTCTTCGGCGACCGGCGCATGCTGCTGACCACGGTTCTGCTGCCCGGCCTGATGATCTATGTGATCTATTCGCTCATGGGTTCGTTCATGGCGGACCGGTTTACGGTCGGGGAAGAGGAGCGCCCGCTGGTCCTCGTGCAGTCGCTGCCGGAGAGCATGGAGCCGCTTTTTGCGCAGCTCCCGCTTACGATGGAAACCGCTGACGATGCGGCGCAGGCGATGGATGCCGTTTCTTCCGATGTCGCTGCGGCATATGTGGAATTCCCGGAGGCGTTTGACGGCAGTGTCGCAGCCTATGATGTGCA
>JAQXRK010000106.1 GCA_029218485.1 bacterium
ACCCGGACGACGGGGCGATGAAGGCGCGGGTGCGCGCGTTCCTCGAATCGCTCAGGGACGACCCGCGCGTGCAGCTTGCCTATGTGATGGACCGGGAGGAGGCGAAGGCGGCCTTCCGTGTGGACGGGCCGTTCGACTTCATCATCGAGAGCCGGCTGCCCGTCTCGTTCGGCGAGCGGTTCGACCTCGACGGCATCTATGGCAGCAAGATTCCCGGCAGCCACAAGATCGGCGCCGCCACGCACGGCGGCAGTCCGGCGCGCGAGGAGCTGACGACCTTCCTCGCGGCGGGGCCGGATGTGAAGGCGGGCGCCGTGCTCGCCCGGCGGCCGATGGTGGACGAGGCGCCGACGATGGCGCGAATGCTGGGCTTTACGATGCCAGATACGGACGGAACGGTGATGGAGGAGATTCTGAAATGAAGATTACGCTGGAGCATTTGACCAAGAGGTTCGGCAGCGCGGTTGCGGTGAACGACCTCTCCGTGACCCTCGGAAGCGGCAAGCTGATCGCGCTGCTCGGCCCGTCCGGCTGCGGGAAATCGACCATTTTGAACATGCTCTCTGGCATTCTGCCGGCAACGGAGGGCCGCATCCTGTTCGACGACCGGGATGTGACCGGCCTGCCGCCGGAAAAGCGCAATGTCGGTCTGGTGTTCCAGAACTACGCGCTCTATCCGCACATGACGGTGCAGGAGAACATCTGCTTCCCGCTCGAGATCAAGCGCATGCCGAAGAAGCAGCGCATCGAGCGCGCGAAGGAGCTGGCGGAGCTGGTGCGCATTTCCGAGCTGCTCGGCAGAAAGCCCAGCGAGCTCTCCGGCGGCCAGCAGCAGCGCGTGGCCATCGCGCGCGCGCTCGCCAAGGAGCCGGAGCTGCTGCTGCTCGATGAGCCGCTCTCCAACCTCGACGCCAAGCTGCGCGTGGAGATGCGCGAGGAGATCCTGCGCATCCAGCGCGCGTCGAAGGTCACGACCGTGTTCGTGACGCACGATCAGGAGGAGGCCAGCTCCATCGCGGACGAGGTCATCCTGCTCAAGCTCGGCGTGCTGCAGCAGCAGGATACGGCGCGGCGGCTGTACGACGAGCCGGTCAACTTCTTCGCGGCGGACTTTCTGGGCGCGCCGCCGATCAACAAGCTGCGCGGCACGGTGGAAAACGGCGTGTTCCGGTTTGAAAACGCTGATACGACCTATGCGCTGCCGCTTCGCCGCGAGGTGGAGGACGGCACGAAGGCGATCCTCGCCGTGCGCGCCGAGAGCATCGTCGTGCCGGCGGAGGAAAGGGCGCTGCGCGCGCGCGTGGTCGAGCGCTACTCGATCAACAAGGACGAGCTCTCGGTGCTCGAGATCGAGGGCCAGCGGTGCCGCGGCTTCATCCCCGGCGAGATCCCGCTCGCGCTCGGCCAGGACATCGACATCGGCCTCAAGCAGCGGGGCGTGTTCCTCTTCGACGCGGAAACGGGGGAGAGACTGTCATGAAGCGGAGTTCCCGGCAGCCCCGGCTGAACGACGAACGGGCGACGGCCAGAACGTTTCTGGAGCCGGCCGCCTTTCTCGCGCCGTTCATGATCGGGCTCATCCTGTTCACGCTGTATCCGTTTATCAACGTGTTCCTGATCTCCTTCAAGGAGGGCTACAAGGTGCTCTCGGGCGAGTTCACCTCGTTCGGCTTCCAGAACTACGAGACGGTCATCAACGACCCGAACTTTCTGAACGGCCTCAAGAACACCGGCCTGTACGTCGTGCTCGTCGTGCCGATCGCGACGGAGCTCTCGCTGCTCATCGCGACGCTGCTCAACAACGACATCCGGCTCAAGGGCTTCTTCCAGACCTGCTATTTTCTGCCCATGGTCACCTCGATCACGGCCATCGGCCTCGTGTGGAAATGGCTGTTCAACTTTGACTACGGCCTCATCAACTACTTCCTGTCCATGTTCGGCATCGACCCGATCAACTGGCTGAACAATCCGGCCTACAACCTCGCCGCGCTGGTCATCTACGGCGTGTGGAGCATGATCCCGTTTACGACGATCCTGCTGCTGGCCGGGTTCCAGAACGTGAACCCGCAGTATTACACCGCGGCCCGCGCCGACGGCGCAAAGGGCGGCCGGATCTTCTTCCGCATCACGCTGCCGCTGCTCGCGCCCACGATCGGGCTGACGCTGATCGTGAACATGATCTCCGCGTCCAAGGTGTTTTCGGAGCTGTTCCCGCTGTTCAACGGGCAGCCGGGCTCGGCCTATTCGCTCTATACGGTCGTGTACTACCTCTATGACGCGTTCTTCGTGAAGTGGAAGCTCGGCCGCGCGGCGGCGAGCGCCGTCATCCTGTTTGCCATCGTGCTGGTACTGACGATGATTCAGCTGTTTGTACAGCGGAAATGGAAGAATTACTGAGCTATGAAGAGAACGAAAAGAGCGATCCTCTATCTGATTCTGGCCATCGGCGCGGCGATCATGGTGCTGCCGTTCGTATGGATGCTGCTGTCGTCCTTCAAGACGGCCGCGGAGGTCAACACCACGCCGCCGACGGTGTTCCCGGCCAACCCGACGTTTGAAAACTACCGGTATGCGTTTGAGAAGGCGCCGTTCGCCCGGTACTTCCTCAACTCCGTGATCGTGACCGTTGCGTGCGTGGGCTTCACCATGTTCACAACGATCCTCGCGGCGTTCGCCTTCTCCCGGCTGAAGTTCCCGGGGCGGGACATCCTGTTCTCGGCGCTGCTGTCGATGATGATGATCCCGTTTGAGATGCTCATCATCACGAACTATCAGACGATCGTGAGCTGGAAGCTCGTGGACAACCTGTGGGCGCTGATCCTCCCGTTCACCTCGAGCATCTTCTACACCTATATCCTGCGCAACTTCTTCCTGTCCATCCCGGACAGCCTGTACTACTCCGCGCGCGTGGACGGCGCATCCAACTGGCGGTACCTGTGGCGCATCATGGTGCCGATCGCCAAGCCCGCGCTCGTGACGATCGGCCTGCTCAACGCCATTACCTGCTGGAACGCGTTCCTCTGGACGGTGCTCGTGACGAACAACCCCGAGTCGCGCACGCTGCCGTTCGGCCTGTACGCGTTCATGACGTCGAGCGGCATCCGCTACGAGCGGCTCATGGCCGCGGCGACGATCGTCGTGCTGCCGATGATCGTGCTGTTCATCTGCTTCCGCAAGCAGATCGTCACCGGCGTGTCGCGCGGCGGCCTGAAGGGATAGGCGTATGAAGCAGCCCATTGCAATCGACATTCTCGCACATGCGGACTTTTCCGGCCGGCTGCGGCACTCCCGGCACAACCTGGGGTATGCCGCGTTCGGCACGGCGGTCGAGACGCTGCGGCGGCAGAACCCGGCCGGCACGGTGCTGCTGGACGCGGGAGACGCGTTTTCCACGAACTTCTGGGGCGGCGCGCCGTGTGTGGACGCCGTGTCGCTCCTCGGCACCGACGCGATGACGCTCGGCAACCATGAGTTCGACCGCGGACAGGCGTTTTTGAACGACTGCATCCGGCGGGCGGATTTTCCGATCCTGTGCGCCAACATCGTGGAAAAGGCCACGGGCGATCGCATTCCGGGCACGAAGCCGTTCGTGCTCCTCGAGCGGGCGGGCGTGCGCATCGGCGTCGTCGGCATCACAACGGAATACACGCCGTACATGGTCACGGCATCCTCCTTCCTGCCGTATGCGGCGCAATCGGCGGTCGAGGCGTGCCGCAGCGCCATTCCCGCCGTGCGCGCGGCGGGGGCGGACATCGTGGTGCTGCTCGCGCACGTGCCGTTCTACATCGAGGAGGACGGCAGCGCCACCGGCGAGCTGGTCGACATCCTGTCCGGAATTCCGCCGGTCGATGTGTGCATCGGCGGCCATATCCCGGGCGATTATGCCGGGCGCATCGGCGATACGATCGTGCTCAAGGGCGGCTTCGGCGGCGGGAGCCTGTGCCACGCGCACCTGCTGGTCGACCCGGACACGCACAGGATCATCGACCGGACGGGCCGCGTCGTGCTGAACGGCGCCGCGGACGAACCGCTCCCGGCCTACCGCGACTATGAGGAGCGGGTGACCGGGCCGTTTCAGAGCTTTTTTGAGGATGTGCTCGCCACCACCGACGAAGCGTGGTCCATCCGCCTCTCGGCCGAGACGCGGCTCGGCAACTTTCTCGCCGGGTGCGTGCAGGAGGCGGCCGGGACCGACGCCGCCTATCTCAACGCCACGAGCGCCGGCGGCTCCATCCGGCCCGGCCCGGTGACGGCGGAGGACATCACCTCCGTCATGGGCTTCAACGACCCGATCCTGAAGGCGCGCATCACCGGCGCGCAGCTATACCGGCTGTTCGAGCTGGTGTACGTGCCGGAGCGGTTCGGCAACAACGCGGGGCTGATGCACGCGGGGCTTGTCGTCTACGCCGACCACACGAAGCCGGCCTTTTCCAAGATTCAGCGCATCACGCTGCCCGACGGTACGCCGCTCGACCCGGCGCGGGAATACACGGTGGCCACCTCGGAATACATGGCCTCCGGCGGCAACGACACCTCGGAGGTGGCGGGCGCGCTCGACTGGCACGAGACGGGCGTGCGCATGTACGACGCGCTGTTCGCCTCCATCCGCCGCCACGGCGGGCTGTACGTTGCGCCCGGGCAGCG
>JAQXRK010000107.1 GCA_029218485.1 bacterium
TCCTCGATCTCGTGGATGACGAGCTCCGGCTGCGCGGAGGGCAGGTCGATCTTGTTGATCACCGGCATGACCTCAAGCCCGTTGTCCACCGCGAGGTACACGTTCGCCAGCGTCTGCGCCTCAATGCCCTGCGTGGCGTCCACCACGAGCACCGCGCCCTCGCACGCGGCCAGCGCGCGGCTCACCTCATAGGTGAAGTCCACATGCCCGGGCGTATCGATCAGGTTGAACATATAGCGCTTTCCATCGGTATGCGTATAGAACATGCGCACCGCCGTCGCCTTGATGGTGATGCCGCGCTCGCGCTCGATGTCCATGGAGTCAAGCAGCTGCTCCTCCATATCGCGCGCGGAAACGGTCTCCGTCAGCTCCATCATGCGGTCGGCCAGCGTGGACTTGCCGTGGTCGATGTGCGCGATGATCGAAAAGTTTCGAATGAGATCCTTCGGGTATGCCATTCGATTTGAATCCTCCAAAGATATTCAGCTTATGATACCATCGATCGGCATATTTGCGCAACTATTTCGCCCCGGTTGCCGCCCGAATTTTCTCAAACAGCGCAAGCGTCTGTGCCTCGCTATCCGCACCGAACAGATAGACCGTATCCGCCGTATCCACACGAATGAACGGCGGCTGCTGCGGGTTGAGGCAGACCTCGCAGCGCCCGATGCTGCCGATGCGGAACGTTCCCTTCCAGAGCGAATCGTACGCCGTACCGCTGATCTTGGATGCGGTTACAATGCCGCCATTCAGCGTTTCAAGCGACACGCGCTCGATTGCGTCCAGCGGAACGGTATACGCAGTGTACAGATGGTCGGCCACGATGGCAGACTCGGTGCAGCTCACGCGGAAGGGTGTAAACTCCTCCGCAATCATCCAGCCGCACATGGCCGGGATCATCAGAAGGCAGAGTGCGCAAAAGATGATGAGCGCTTTCCCTGCCGGGCGCGCCCAGTTGACCGTGGTGCCAAGGCCGATGCGGTTGTTTACAAGCGTATGCGTGTCATGGGGATTGAAATAGATCGAGCCAAGCAGCCAGCAGGCGTCGTCATCGGCGTAGACGCCCTGCCCGCTCGTCATGGTGAGGCTGCTCTGGACGCGCCGGGTCGCAAGCTCCGTGCAGAGCAGCAGAATCAGCAGCGCGGCGGTATAGGCGCAGGTGGCGAGCAGCAGACCGATCACGTTCTCAAAGAACAGCCACATCGCGATGGCGAACAGGCCGGAGAGATAGGCTGTTCCCAGCCAGAACCGACCCCAGTTGTACCGTCTCACGCGGGTGAGCGCCTGTGTGACCGCAATGGCTGCGTCGACCACCTCCGCCCGGTTGCGGTACAGATACCGATAGGCGGCATAGCACCCCGCCACCACGAGCGCATTGGTCAGATACACGGCGAGCATGACGCCGAAAAACTCGTCGCGCGGCTGCAGCAGCAGCGCGGCAACCGGCACGAGCGAGATCGCGATGGGCGGCACGAACCACCAAAGGCGCAGCCAGCGCGGGCGGCTGGTGGCTGCGCCGGTTTCGACAAGCGTTTTTCCCGCGCTCTCACCCGCCCAGCCGTTCGCCGCCTTGCATCGCTTTAAGCGGAGGTGCGCCCTCGCATAGACGACATACGGCACGCCAATCGCAAAGAGCACCCAGAGCATCAGCCACGAGAACGCCAGCGACACATGGCCGATCAGCAGCGACGGCAGGATCGCTGCGCTCACCACGCCAAAGGCAATCCACATGTTCCTTCGATAGGCCTTGAGGATCGACTGCACCGGCTCCGTCTGCCGCGCTTCATACGGCAGCGTGACGCCGATGACGATGTTCTTCTTCGGCTTGGCCTCGTTGAGCAGCAGCCCCACGATGATCGGCAAAACCGGATACATCAAGAGCAGCATGAGCCACATCATATCGGTTTTCCTCCGTTTTCCCGCGCAGCGCAGCGCGATTCCCCGTACAGCCGGCGGCACAGCGCCAGCGACTCTTCCTCATCCATGCCGGCCAGCCGCAGCTCCGACAGGCAGAGCCGCAGCGTTTCCATCGTCTTTGCCGGAACGGGCGGGCGGCCCTCCCCCGCGCATACGATCGTGCCGCTCCTCCGGTCGGCGCGGATATACCCCTCCTGCCGGAGCAGCTGGTATGCCTTGCTGACGGTCATCATGTTGACGCCGCTCTCCTCCGCCAGCGCACGAATGGTCGGCAAGCGCTCCCCGCCGCGCAGCGCGCCGGAAGCAATGCCGATGACGATCTGGTTGCGAATCTGCTGATAGATCGGCGTTTCGCTCTCAAAATCGAGCTGCAAGAGCATGCCGTTCCCCCTCCTTTTGTATTATCTATACTAATACATATAATACATTGTGTCAAGAATCTGCAATCGTACCGGACGATTGCCATTTGTGCCAAAGTATGCTATTTTATGACTATTCCCTGAGACATGCAAATCGGCCGGCCACCAGCCGGGAGGAGGCTCTATGACGATACAGAAGCCGCAGCTGCTGTTCAGCCTGCGACTGGCGCTTTTGGCAGCGGTGCTGTGGGCGGCCGCAGCCTGCATGGGCTGCGCAGCGGGCCACTCGGGTTTTGCAGACGGAGGGGCGGAGCTGCCGTCGCCGGTTGCGACCGCCACGCCCGCCGGCACGGCCACGCCGTCCTGTACTCCCCTGGCAACACCCACCCCTGCTCCCACGCCGTTTTCACTGCTGTGGGTGCCGGACACACAGCAACTCGCCTATTACGCGCCCGAGGGTCTTGAATGCACCGGCGCATGGATTGCCGACAATCTGGAGAGCAGCAACATACTGGGCGTACTGCACACCGGCGATCTTGTGGACAACGGCTTCAAACAATGGCAATGGGACAATTTTGCGCTGGCGCTCGATCAGTTTCGCGGGAAAGTATTGTTTCTCCCGATCGCGGGCAACCACGATCTGGGCGTAAAGCGGCAGGCATACGACGCCTATCTGGAGCAGGAATTCCTGAACGACTTTCCGGATGCACAAAAATTTGAGGGCGGCAAGATGCTCTATCAGGAGATTGATGCCGGCGGGCTCCGTCTGCTGCTGCTGGGCATTGGCTACGGCGCCATACGGGAGGATGGCGCGCTTGCATGGATTGACGAGGTGATGCGTGCGCACGCGGACCGAACCTGTATCCTGCTGTTGCATGCATACCTTGACGAAAACGGCAGGCGTCTGAACTCCTGCCGGTTGGAGCACGACGAGGTGATCGCCAAATACCCGAACATCCGCCTTGTGCTCTGCGGCCACATGCGGGGCTACTGTTCCCTCACGGAATCGTTCGACGATAACGGCGACGGCGCGCCGGATCGGCTTGTGCCCGCACTGATGTATAACATGCAGGGCACGCAGTACTACCGCCCGAATGGCGAATACTACGCCACAATGCGGCTGCTGCGCTTTGATCCCGCGGCAAGAAGCATCGAAGTGATATCCTTTTCCCCCGGCCGCGAAGGCCCGCTTCCGCCGCTGGATGGTTTTGGGCCGCTGGACTTTGTGATCGAGGATGCGTTTTGAACCGCGCTGAAACGATGATCGAAAGGCGATGACCGGTTGGATCACAGGTGCCGTCCTCTCCGATGCGAGCGGCGCTGCGCCACCGCTCGGAGAGCGCCCAGTGCAGCCTGCCGGCGCAAGCGTGCCGAATCCCCGCGCAGCACACGGACATACCCGTTTTGGGGGGCGGAGTGGCTTGAAACCAGGCAGAACCACCAACAAAAAGGGGCTTTCCACGAAAGGAAGCCCCTTTGCTGTATCTGTGCGTTAGTTCTGTGCGTCCACCTTGGCCATGTGCTCGATGAGCATCAGGACCTTGTTGGAATAACCCCACTCGTTGTCATACCAGGCGACGACCTTGACGAACGTGTCGGTCAGGGCGATACCGGCCTTGGCATCGAAGATGGAGGTGTGGGCG
>JAQXRK010000108.1 GCA_029218485.1 bacterium
TTGCGCAGCGTCATGGCGGCATCCTCGCCGTAGAGCGCTTTGGCGCGCTCGGCGCGCAGGTCGGTGAAGTTCATGACCTCGCCGCTCTGGTGCGGCTGGCCGCCGCCGTTGACACAGCCGCCGGGGCAGGCCATGACCTCGATGAAGTGGTAGTCCTTCTCCCCGCTCCTGACCATGTCGAGCAGCTTTCTGGCGTTGGCAAGGCCGGAGGTGACGGCCACGCGCACCTTCGTGCCGGCCAGATCGTACTCGGCCTCCTTGATGGCCTCCGTGCCGCGGACCGCGTGGAAGTCCACGCTCTCGAGCGGCTTGCCGGTCACGACCTCGGCCACGGTGCGCAGCGCGGCCTCCATCACGCCGCCGGTCACGCCGAAGATGTGGCCCGCGCCGGACGCGATGCCGAACGCCGGCTCGAACGTGCCGTCGGGCAGATCGTTAAACCGGATGCCGGCGCGCTTGATCATGCTCGCCAGCTCGCGCGTGGTCAGCGACACATCGACGTCCGGCACGCCGGCCGCCGACTGATGGTCGCGCGCGATCTCGAACTTCTTGGCCGTGCACGGCATGACCGAAACGACCACGATATCCTTGGGATCGACGCCGTTCTTCTCCGCCCAGTACGTTTTGAGCAGCGCGCCGAACATCTGCTGCGGGCTCTTGCAGCTCGACAGGTTTGGGATCATGTCGGGATAGAAGTGCTCGCAGAACTTGATCCAGCCGGGCGAGCAGGAGGTGATGAGCGGGAGCTTGCCGCCGTTTTGCAGGCGCTCGAGCAGCTCCGTGCCCTCCTCCATGATCGTGACGTCCGCGGCGGTATCCACATCGAACACATGGTCAAAGCCGAGGCGTTGGAGCGCCGTGGCCAGCTTGCCCTCCACGTTTGTGCCGATCGGGTTGCCGAAGCATTCGCCGATCTGCGCGCGCACGCTCGGCGCGGGGCCGACGATGACCGTCTTTGACGGATCGGAAAGCGCCTTCCAGACCTTCTCCGTGTCGTCCCGCTCGGTCAGCGCGCCCGTCGGGCAGACCGCGATGCACTGGCCGCAGTTGACGCAGGCCGTCTGTGTGAGCGGCATGTCGAACGCGCTGGCGATATGCGTGTCAAAGCCGCGCTCGTTGGCGCCGATCACGGACACGCCCTGGTTGTATTTGCAGACGGCCACGCAGCGGCGGCACAGGATGCACTTGCTGTTGTCGCGCAGAATGCGCGGCGAGAGATCGACCGCCGGGGCCTTCTCTTCCGCGGGCACAAAGTTCTCCGGGCCGACGCCGCACACCGGGCAGGCGACCATGCCCTCGTCGAACTCCGCGCCGCAGATGAGGCAGCGCATCTTGCGGCCCTTCCTGGCCACGGGCGCTTCCGCCTGCGCCTTGGGCGGCTCGCCGAACGCATACTTGTACTGATCCACGCCGTATTCATGGGCCAGCCGGCGCAGCTCGCAGTCGTCGCTGCGCACGCAGGAGAGGCAGTCCATGCGGTGGTTGGAGAGGATCAGCTCCAGCGTGGTCTTTCTCGCCTTGCGCAGCGCGGGCGTATTGGTCTGCACCTCCATGCCGTCGGCGACCTGCTGCACGCACGCGGCGGCGAGGCCGCGCACACCGGTCGCCTCCACGAGGCAGATGCGGCAGGCGGCGATGGCGTTGATCTTCTTCAGGTAGCAGAGCGTCGGAATCCGCACGCCCGCCTGATGCGCCGCTTCCAGAATGGTCGCATCCTTTTGCACCTCAACCTCAATGCCGTTGATCTTGACTTTTACCGTTTCCATAGATGCAGCCCTCCGTTACTTTTTCGAGATGGCGCCGAACTTGCACGTCTCCATGCAGGCGCCGCACTTGATGCACTTGGCCTTGTCGATCACATGCGCCTCGCGCACCTTGCCCTCGATCGCGCCGACCGGGCACTTGCGCGCGCAGGCCGTGCAGCCCTTGCACTTGTCGGGGTCGATCTCATAGCGGAGGAGCTTCTTGCACACGCCCGCCGGGCAGCGCTTTTCGACGACATGCGCCTCGTACTCGTCGCGGAAATACTTGAGCGTGGACAGCACCGGGTTCGGCGCGGTCTGGCCCAGCGCGCACAGCGCGTTCTTCTGGATGTAGTAGCACAGCTCCTCCATCTTGTCTATGTCTTCGAGCGTGCCGTTGCCCGCGATGATCTTGTCGAGCAGCTCGAGCAGGCGGCGCGTACCGATGCGGCACGGCACGCACTTGCCGCAGCTCTCATCCACGGTGAATTCGAGGAAGAAGCGGGCGATATCGACCATGCAGTTGTCCTCGTCCATGACGATGAGGCCGCCCGAGCCCATCATGGAGCCGATGGCCTTCAGGTTTTCATAATCGATGGGCGTATCGAGGTGCTTGGCCGGGATGCAGCCGCCGGACGGGCCGCCGGTCTGCGCCGCCTTGAAGGCCTTGCCGCCGGGGATTCCGCCGCCGATATCGTAGATGATCTCGCGCAGCGTCGTGCCCATCGGGATCTCGACGAGGCCGGTGTTGACGATCTTGCCGCCGAGCGCGAAGACCTTCGTGCCCTTGCTCGACTCGGTGCCCATGGAGGCGAACCACTCCGGCCCCTTGACGATGATCTGCGGAATGTTGGCCAGCGTTTCCACATTGTTGATGATCGTGGGCTTGCCGAACAGGCCCTTGTTGGCCGGGAACGGCGGCTTGTTCTTCGGCTCGCCGCGGTTGCCCTCGATGGAGGTGATGAGCGCCGTTTCCTCGCCGCACACAAACGCGCCCGCGCCGAGGCGGATGTCGATATCGAAATCGAAGCCGGAATCGAAGATGTTCTTGCCGAGCAGGCCGTATTCGCGCGCCTGGCGGATGGCGATCTGCAGGCGCTTGACCGCGATCGGGTATTCCGCGCGGACATAGATGTAGCCGTGGTGCGCGCCGATGGCGTATCCCGCGATGGCTATGGCCTCGAGCACCGCGTGCGGGTCGCCCTCGAGCACGGAGCGGTCCATGAACGCGCCGGGGTCGCCCTCGTCCGCGTTGCAGATCACATACTTTTCATCCGAAACGTTCTTGGCCGCAAACTCCCACTTCAGGCCGGTCGGGAACCCCGCGCCGCCGCGGCCGCGCAGGCCGGAGCGCTTCATCAGGTCGATGACCTCCTCGGGGCGCATGCTCGTGAGCACGGTGCCGAGCGCCTGATAGCCGTCCACGCCGATGTACTCCTCGATATCCTCCGGGTTGATGACGCCGCAGTTCCTGAGCGCCACGCGCTTCTGCGTCTTGTAAAAGCCCGTGTCGGACAGCGAGGCGACCTCGTGCTTGCCGCTGCCGGCCGCCGGCTCGTTGTACACGAGGCGGTCGACCACGCGGCCCTTGAGCAGGTGCTCCTCGACGATCTCCGTCACATCCGCTTCCGTCACGCGGCTGTAGAACGTGCCCTCGGGATACACGATCATAATGGGGCCGAGCGCGCAGAGGCCGAAACAGCCGGTCTGCACGACCTTGATCTCATCGGAGAGGCCCTTTGCCTCCAGCTCCTTCTCCAGGTGCGCACGGATGGCGGGGCTTCCCGACGAGGTGCAGCCCGTACCGCCGCAAATCAGTACGTGTGAACGAATCATGTTTACCTCCCGACTCCATTACTTCCGGGCTTCGCCGATGGTGTATTCGTAGACCGGCTTGCCGCCCTTGATATGCTCTTCCACCACGCGCTTTGCCTTCTCCGGCGTCATTTTCACATAGGTGATCTTCTCGTCGCTGCCGTTTTCGTACACCTCGACGATGGGCTCCAGCCGGCAGATGCCGATGCAGCCGGTCTGCGTGACCGTGGCGGTATCCGTCAGGCCCAGCCGGCTCACCTCTTCCACGAGCGTGTTGAGCACCGGGCGCGCGCCCGCGGCGATGCCGCAGGTGGCCATGCCGACGACGATGCGAATCGCCTGATGCCCCTCGCGCAGGCTCACACGGCTCTTCATCTTCTCTCGGATCGCCTGTAATTCAGCCAAAGATTTCATAAAACGTTCTTCCTTTCGTTTTCATTGTTGCAAAATCCATCCGTTCCGGCCGTCTCCATCGCCTCTGCAACGCTCTCGCGGAGCCAGAGCAGCACCTCGGGCGCGTCGAGCGGCACATCGCCGCCGAGCACCTCGCGCATCTGC
>JAQXRK010000109.1 GCA_029218485.1 bacterium
TAACAGGCTGTTGACCGCAACGCCCAACAGGATCAGCGTGCCCCGGGACGCGCCGATCCGGCGTGCGAGGAGGCTGACCGTCATTACGGCGGCAAACGCCCCGAAGAACGCGAAGAACGAGAGCCGCAAGCCGCCATAGACACCAAAGGCGGTGCAAAGAGTAACTGCCAAGCCGGCACCGGCGTTAACACCTATGATGCTCGGAGATGCAAGATGATTGGCCAGCACGCCCTGTATCACCGCGCCCGATACGGCAAGCGCTGCCCCGCACATCAGCGAAGCAAGGGTTCTCGGAAGCCGTACATACAAAAATATCTTTCCCTCCGCCGTGGCAGAAAGACCCTCCGAAAACGCCGAGACCATTCCGGACACGGAAAGCGGGGTGCTGCCGACAAAAATACCCAAAAAGGCTGCCGCAAACAGGAGCAGACATCCTGCAGCATACAGCCTGGTTATTCTTTTGCTTCTTTTATTGTTCGCTGAGCAGGATTTCGACAAGCTGTTCATAAGCCTTTGCCCAGTTTGCGTTGGGTTTGAGATTAAACAGCCGTCTGTCCATCATATGCAGCCGGTTGTTCACGACGGCATCCAGCTTGCCCCACGCCGGGTTTTCCTCCATCGATTTTGATAGATTCTTCAGGGCGGCCGTATCGTCTCCCATCGCTACTGCGAAAATCCGGTACGGCTCCTGACGAATAATGCTCTCAATGCTCAGATTATCGAGCAGCGTTTTGTCGCTGTCGGCAATATTGATACAGCCAAGGTCTTTCAGCATTGCGCCAAGCACCGTTCCCTCGCTGCCCTTTGCCTTGAGCAGATTCGCAGAGGTCCGGAGCAGCAGCACCGTTCGCTTATCCTCAGGCAGGTTTGCCGCGGAAAACTCGCTCTTGATTCTCTCAATCCGCTCCTTTACCTTGAGGCCGTTTTGCTCATACAAATCCTTTCTGCCCGTGATATCGGTACAGATATCGAGCATGGAAAGGTAATCGTAAAAGGTATCCACATCGAAATAGGCGACCGTAATCCCCGCATTTTCAAGCGTTTGCCTCATTTTGACATCCGCAGCGGTCGATGCGCTCGCAATGACAAAATCGGGCTCGGAAGAAAGCAACAGCTCGAGGTTCGGAGAGTGCGCGCCGCCCAGATTTACGGCGTTTTGCAGATCAAGGCCGAAATCGTCCCACGCGTCTTCCGCTGCGCCGCAGAGTGTGCCGCCCGCCGCCACCCAGGTGTCGGCGAAGCTGCCGAGCAGGGCGGCTACCCGTTCAGGATTCTTCTCTACGGTAACCGTCCGCTCCAGCGCATCCGTAAAGGTCACGGTATTGCCTGTTGCGGGGCTGTTATCCACTTTGGCACAGCCGCAAAAAGGTGCGATCAGGAGAACAGCTATCGAAAATAAGCAAATAGCTTTAGTCGCCAATGAGCTTCTTTTCAACATAATCGAATCCTAATCTGTTCACTGTATCCGCAAAGCGCTCCCCCTTGATTCCCTCATCGCGGAAAAGATGAATCGCCCTTTCAAGCGTATCCATGACCTCCTCCTCAGAGGTGAAAAGCTTTGACAGCGGTCTGCCCATGGCGGTATTCTTTCCCCAGCGGCCGCCAATGCACACCTTGTAGGCCTCACTCGCCTCTTCAAACACGCCAAAGGGGCATTTGCCATGACAACGGCCGCAATTATTGCAGATGCCGGCATCGATATGGATCTTGCCGTCAACGAGCGAGACGGCTTTCATGGGGCAGGCAAGTTCCGCCGCACACTTCTTGCAGCCGTGACACTTTTCATTGTCCGGCGTAAAAATACGCTGCCCGATGACGCCGAAATCGTTGAGGTCTGGCTTGACGCAGTTGTTGGGACAGCCCCCTACTGCGATCTTAAACTTGTGAGGCAGGGCGACACTACGGTAACCCTCATAAAATTTCTCATGGATTTTCTGACTCAACGCGAAGGTGTCGATCAGTCCGAACTGGCAGGTCGTTCCCTTGCAGGAAACAACGGGGCGTACTTTGGCACCCGTTCCGCCCGTTTCCAGTCCTCTTTCCCGTAAATACATGATCAATGCGGGAATTTTATCGTACGGAACGCCCTGAATCTCAAGCGTCATCCTGCCCGTCAGCGTGATTTCGGACGAACCGAAGATTTCGGCAGCTTCCGCAACGGCTTTCTGTTCGGCCGCGGTGATTTTGCCGTTTCCCGTAATGACTCTGACATTAAAAACATCCTCATACCGCTTGTCCTTCAGACAGCCGAGGCTCTTCACCTTTGCGATCTGCTCCGCCGTGAGTTTTCCATCTTTGGGCGTCATTCCGACAGCTTCAAACTCTTTTGCATTGCTCATGTATTGATCTCCGATCTTCCGATTCACCATGAAATTGGTGGTTCGATGATAGCATAATCGATATGGTGTGTCAACTTGGTCTAAAGTACGATACGGACAGGGCGAATTCCGCTGCCGAACGAATGTGAAGCAGCCCGCGTTTCAAGCCAAACGGAGTTGCGGAAGTATCCCCCATCTCATTCTGTTTTCGTGCGGAAAACCGGATTTCTGCGCGTTTGCTTCATGAAGAAAGAAAGGCCCCAAAGCCTTTCGGCTTTGGGGCCTTGTTCCCGTATTGGTGCCGGATGCCGATTTTGTATCAACGACAGAATCGGTTATCCGATCCAAGGCAAGCGACCTTTTGCGTCAGCCGACCTTGATCTTTGCCTGCGCGGCAGCGAGGCGCGCGATCGGCACGCGGAACGGCGAGCAGGACACATAGTTCAGACCGATCTTCTGGCAGAACTCAATCGAAGAGGGATCGCCGCCGTGTTCGCCGCAGATACCCATCTTGATATCCGGTCTGGTCGATCTGCCGAGCTCTGCCGCCATCTTCATCAGGCGACCGACGCCCTCCTGGTCCACGCGGGAGAACGGGTCGAACTCGAAGATCTTCTTCTTGTAATAATCCTCGAGGAACTTGCCGGCATCATCGCGCGAGAAGCCGAACGTCATCTGCGAGAGATCGTTCGTACCAAAGGAGAAGAACTCCGCATACTTGGCGATGTGATCCGCGATCAGCGCCGCACGCGGCACTTCAATCATGGTACCCACGCGGTACGGCAGATCCATATCGCGCTCCTGCATGACCTGCTGGGCCGTCCTGTCGACGACCATCTTGACGTATTTGAGCTCCTTGGGATCGCCCACGAGCGGGATCATGATCTCGGGAATGACGGCGATGCCCTCCTCCTTGCGCGTTTCGATAGCAGCCTCGATGACCGCGCGGGTCTGCATCTCCGCAATCTCCGGGTAGGTGACCGCCAGACGGCAGCCGCGATGTCCCAGCATCGGATTGAACTCATGGAGGTTGACCACCGCCAGCTTGAGCTCCTCAAACGCGAGGCCCATCTCCTTGGCCAGCGCGCGGATATCCGAATCCTCGGTGGGCAGGAACTCATGCAACGGCGGGTCGAGGAAGCGGATGGTCACCGGACGGCCGCCCATCGCCTTGTAGATGCCCTTAAAATCGCTGCGCTGCATGGGCAGGAGCTTGGCGAGCGCTCTGCGGCGGGTTGTTTCATCCTTGGCGACGATCATCTCGCGCACGGCCGGAATGCGGTTTTCATCGAAGAACATATGCTCCGTGCGGCAGAGGCCGAGTCCCTCCGCGCCAAACTTCACCGCGACCTCGGCGTCATGCGGGTTGTCCGCGTTCGTGCGCACCTTGAGCGTGCGCACCGAGTCAGCCCACTCCATGATGGTTGCAAAGTTGCCGGACACCTGCGCCTCGATCGTCGGAAGCGCCGTTCCGTAAACGTTGCCGGTGGAGCCGTCCAGCGAGATCCAGTCTCCCTCATGGAACTTATAGCCGGTCGTTGTGCTGAACGTGCGGTTCTTTTCCACAATGATGACATCGGAGCAGCCCGCTACGCAGCAGGTACCCATGCCGCGCGCAACAACCGCTGCGTGCGACGTCATGCCGCCGCGCGCCGTGAGCACGCCCTCGGCCGCATACATGCCCTCGATATCCTCCGGCGAGGTCTCAAGCCGCACCAGAATGACCTTTTCGCCCCGCTTCTTCGCCTCGATGGCGTCGGCGGCATTGAAATAGATCTTTCCGCAGGCGGCGCCCGGGGAGGCCGGCAGGCCGGTTGCGATCGGCTCGGCCTTTTCAAGCGCTTCCGGCTCAAACTTCGGGTGCAGCAGCGAGTCGAGCGAGCGGGGATCGATCTTCATCAGCGCTTCCTCGCGCGTAATCATGCCCTCATTGACCATGTCCACCGCAATCTGCAGCGCCGCGGCGGCGGTACGCTTGCCGTTACGCGTTTGCAGCATGAACAGGCGGCCGTGCTCGATCGTAAACTCCATGTCCTGCATGTCGCGGTAATGCGTTTCGAGCTTGTTGGCGATAGCGGCAAACTGCGCGTACACCTCCGGCTGGCTGTCCTTGAGCGCCTCGATCGGCGACGGCGTGCGAATGCCCGCAACGACGTCCTCACCCTGCGCGTTCATCAGGAACTCGCCGTAGAGTCTCGCTTCTCCGGTGGAAGGATTACGCGTAAATGCGACACCTGTTCCGCAATCGTCGCCCATGTTGCCAAACACCATGGACTGCACGTTGACGGCCGTTCCCCACTCCGACGGAATGTCGTTCTTGCGCCGGTAAATGATCGCGCGCGGGTTGTCCCAGCTGCGGAACACCGCTTTGATCGCCTCCAGCAGCTGGACCTTCGGGTCCTGCGGGAACGGCATGTTCTTCTCGACCTCATAGAGGATCTTGTAGCGGCGGACGATCTCCTTGAGGTTTTCCGCGGTCAGCTCCGTATCCAGTTTGCAGCCGTTCTGCCGCTTGACATCGTCAAAGATCTCGTCAAACTTGCTCTTCTCCACCTCCATCACCACTTCGGAAAACATCTGAATGAACCGGCGATAGCTGTCGAACGCGAAGCGCTCGTTGTTGGTCAGATTCGCAAGGCCGACCACGGTTTCATCGTTCAGTCCGAGGTTCAGGATGGTATCCATCATGCCCGGCATGGATGCGCGCGCGCCGGAGCGCACGGACACCAGAAACGGGTTTGCGGGGTCGCCGAAACGCTTTCCGGCGTCTGCCTCTGTCTTTGCAAGCGCATCGAAAATCTGCGTGATGATTTCCTCTTCGATGACTTTGCCGCAGGCATAGTAACGGTTGCAGGCCTCCGTCGACACGGTGAAGCCGAAGGGTACCGGCAGTCCCAGCGAGGTCATCTCCGCCAGGTTGGCACCCTTGCCACCCAGCAGATCGCGCATGGACGCGTTTCCCTCACTGAACAGGTACACATACTTGTGTTCCAACTGAATTCCTCCCTTTTCTTCTTTTCTCTAGCGAACGTAGTATAGACGGATAGCCTGAAAAATGCAACATATCATGCAGAATTTGAACTATTTTTCTAAAATATCTCAGAATTGCTTTAAAAACGCAAGGATTCTTGCACCATAGTCGAGGGTTTCCCCGACCTGTTCCGTAAGAAATGTCGTAAGTTCCGCGCGCAGCGCGGGCGTGAGGCGCACGCGGCACATCGTGTTGTCCTCCAGCAGCAGCATGCGGCGCATGGCCTCCAGAGAGGTCTTCTGCACCTCCCTTGCGCCGCTGTTGCAGGCGGCACAAACCGCGCCGCCGGCATGCGCCGACGCATAGACATGCGCATCGGCGCGCAGGTCCCGTCCGCAGCGCGCGCAGGAGGTGATCGCCGGGCAGTAGCCGATCACCTGCAGATAGCGAACCAGATAGCAGAGAAACAGGTCGATCGGTTCCGTTTCTGCATACGCAAGAAAGGACAGCGCATGATAGAGCAGCGAGAACAGCGGCTTGTTCGGCTCCCGCTCCTGCACCGCTTCGTGTGCAAGCTGCAGCATGGCTGAGCCGATGGCAAAGCGGTCGATATCCTCACGGATGGGGAAAAAGGTCTCCTGAATCGTGCACTGGTTGACGGTACACTTTTCCTTGCCCTGATACAGTTCAAATTCGCCGAACACGAACGGCTGCGCAACGGGGAGCAGGGGGCTTGTCGGCTTGCGGCATCCGCGCGCCTTTGCGTCAATACGCCCCTGCTCAATCGTGAAGATACTGATAATCCTGTCGTTTTCGCTGTAGTTTACATACCGCGTGACAATTCCCGTCGCACAGACCAGCGCCATATCGCATTCCTATTTCTCGGACGGTGGCGCCTCCTGCGCCGCGCGCAGAGCCCGATACATCAAATAGGCGCCGATCTCTCCGGTGTCCATGAACCGCTTCCACATGCGGTTCTGTTGTTCCCTGCTCGAATCCATTGCGCACAACCTCCTTGTCCATTAGTATGGCAGGCGGGGAATGCGCGCATGAAACGAAAAATCTGGAAGCGGCGTGCTCACTCGTATCCGAGCTCGTGCAGCACAGCCGGTTTGTTTCTCCAGTCCTCCTTGATCTTGACCCAGAGCTGCAGGTTGACGCGGCAGCCGAGCAGCCATTCCATATCCCGGCGGGAAGCGGCGCCGATCTTTTTGAGCATGGAGCCGCCCTTGCCGATGATGATGCCCTTGTGCGATTCGCGCTCGCAATAGATGGTCGCCCAAACGTCCATCAGGCCGCCGCCCTCCCGGAGCTCCATCTTGTCGACACCGACGCCGATACCGTGGGGAACCTCCTCGCGAAGCAGCTCGAGCGCCTTTTCGCGCACCATTTCGCCGCAGATCACCCGCTCCGGCTGATCCGTCACCATGTCGTCCGGAAAATACTGCGGGCCCTCCGGCAGGCACTCCAGCAGCTGTGCTTCCAGTTGTTCCAGCCCCTCGCCCGTCTTTGCGGAAGCGGTGAGAACCCGGCGGAACAAACCGCGGTTCAGCAGCGCCTGCTTTGCCTGCTCCACCGCGGCCATGGAAGCAGCGTCACACTTGTTTATGAG
>JAQXRK010000110.1 GCA_029218485.1 bacterium
GGGTGCGTCGCCGGCCGAGCAGCTGCGGATGACGACGAACACCGTTGCGGCAAGCAGCAGCAACAGCAGCACGAAACCGGCAAAAATGGCGCGCTGGCGCTTCTGACGCTGCCGCCTGCGGCGCGCCGCCGATGCGCTCGAACGGGTGCCGCCGGAGCGCCCGGAAGAGGG
The DNA here is from genome assembly GCA_029218485.1 of bacterium. Classification (GTDB taxonomy): domain Bacteria; phylum Bacillota; class Clostridia; order Christensenellales; family CAG-138; genus Aphodomorpha. The sequence continues at coordinate 172 of JAQXRK010000110.1, forward strand.
CGACCCTGCGGAGCGATGCGTGCTAGACCCCGAGGTGCGGTAGGCGGGTTCGGAGGCGCGTCCATACGACCCGGCGCTGCGGCTCCCCGTATCGGTGCGGTGGGCGCTGCTCCCGCCGGTTCGCGGCGCGCTCCGATACGCGGAGGAATCCCGCGCAGCCGACGAGCCATGGGTGGTGGAATGACCGCCCGACAAATCCTGCATATAGGAAGGACCTTGACCGCGCGCGGCATCGCCCGCGCTGCTCTGGCGCGGCTTCCCGGTTTTGCCGGGCTGCGAAAGGTCCCGAAACATTTCGTCCATAGTACTCCTCAAAACGCTTCTCAATCGATGGTATACATAAATGAGTATACATCATTTCGATCTTTGTTCGCAACTATTGCAATGATTATTCACATTGTGATACGATACAGCCATGTTTCACATTGTGTTGGTGGAGCCCGAGATCCCACAGAATACGGGCAATATTTCGCGCACCTGCGCGGTGACCGGCGCGGCCCTGCATCTGGTGCACCCGCTGGGTTTTTCGATCGACGACCGGCAGCTCAAGCGCGCGGGGCTGGATTACTGGAAGGATTTGACGCTGTTTGAGCACGACAGCTTCGAGGACGTGGAGCGCATGTTCCCGCACGCACGGTTCTTCCTTGCTTCAACGCATATGACGCGGCCGTATACCGAGCCCGCGTACCGGGACGGGGATTTTCTCGTGTTCGGCAAGGAGACGGCGGGTCTGCCCAAGCCGCTGCTCGCGCGGCGCGCGGCGGACGGCATTCGCATTCCGATGGGGGAGAACCAGCGCTCGCTGAATCTGTCGAATTCGGTTGCGATCGTGCTGTACGAAGCGCTCCGCCAGAACGGCTTCCCGGGCCTGAGATAACGACAAAAACGGAAAAATAATGCTTGCAAAAGCGTTGGCCGCATGGTAAAATAATTCCGTTCGATTTTTAGAAGGAGGTGGACTTTCATGGGTAAGTACTGCGAAGTCTGCAAAAAGGGCACCATGTCCGGCAATCTGGTCAGCCATTCGAACCGCAAGACGAAGCGGAGCTGGGCGCCGAACATCCAGAGCGTGCACGTCGTGATCGATGGCAAAACGCAGAAGCTGAACGTTTGCACCCGTTGCCTCCGTTCCGGCAAAGTCGTGCGCAGCATCTGAGCGCACATTGATGCGGCAAATCAAGACGGTATTTGCATACCGTCTTTTTTGCGTTCTCTCATCCTGCTGTACGGCGCTGTCTGACGGAGCAGCCTTCACACGGGCTGCGCAATCGCGCCCGGGAGGCTTTGCCCGGGCGGAGCGGCCGCTCTCCGGAAACCGAAAAAATTATATATATTTTTCTTGACAAGCGCTTTTTTGCGTGCTACCATATGAGAAACCGTTGAAGAAGTGTAAGTACTTCATGATTGCGCCGGTAAAGAGAGCCGCGGTGGGTGGAAAGCGGTACGGTGTGCATGGACGAATGGGCTTCTGAGGGCGAGCTGAATACAGCAGTAGGCGAGCCGGAGTGATCCTCCGTCAAAGGGATCGGCATATGATAGTATGCAGTGAGTGAACGCATTTGCGTTAAGCCGGGTGGCACCGCAGGAGAGGATTTTTCTGATCGCTCTTGTCCCAGCGAAAGCACATTGGGATAAGAGCGTTTTTTTATCCCGAAACAAATGGCCAATGGCCGGAAAAGAATGAGATCAGGAAAGGAGAAACAGACATGAACACCCAGGAAATCCCGTACAAAATCTATCTGGACGAAGCGGAGATTCCGCATCAGTGGTATAACGTGCGCGCCGACATGAAGAACAAACCGGCGCCGCTGCTCAATCCCGGCACTCTGAAGCCGATGACGGCCGAGGAGCTCTCCGGCGTGTTCTGCGAGGAGCTCGTACAGCAGGAGCTCGACAACGATACCGCTTTCATCGACATCCCGGACGAGATCGTCCAGTTCTACAAGATGTACCGGCCCTCGCCGCTCGTGCGCGCCTATTTCCTTGAGAAGGCGCTCGATACGCCGGCAAAGATCTACTATAAGTTCGAGGGCAACAACACCAGCGGCAGCCACAAGCTCAACTCGGCCATTGCGCAGGCATATTACGCCAAGAAGCAGGGGCTCAAGGGCGTGACCACGGAAACGGGCGCCGGCCAGTGGGGCACCGCACTGTCGATGGCCTGCTCCTACTTCGGCCTCGACTGCAAGGTCTATATGGTCAAGGTCTCCTATGAGCAGAAGCCGTTCCGCCGCGAGGTCATGCGCACCTATGGCGCGTCGGTCACGCCGTCGCCGTCCACGGAAACGGCGGTCGGCCGCAGCATTCTCGAGCGCTTCCCGGGAACGAGCGGCAGCCTCGGCTGCGCCATCTCGGAGGCGGTGGAGGCGGCCACCACCCGCGAGGGCTACCGCTATGTGCTCGGCAGCGTGCTCAATCAGGTGCTGCTGCACCAGTCGATCATCGGTCTGGAGACGAAGGCCGCGCTCGACAAATACGGCATCGAGCCGGATATCATCATCGGCTGCGCCGGCGGCGGCTCGAACCTCGGCGGCCTGATCTCGCCGTTCATGGGCGAGGTGCTGCGCGGAGAGAAGCAATACCGCTTCATCGCCGTGGAGCCGGCCTCCTGCCCGAGCTTCACGCGCGGCAGATACGCCTACGACTTCTGCGACACGGGCATGGTATGCCCGCTTGCGAAGATGTATACGCTTGGCAGCGGCTTCATGCCCGCGCCAAACCATGCGGGCGGCCTGCGCTACCATGGCATGAGCTCCATCCTCTCCCAGCTCTATCATGACGGGCTGATGGAGGCAACGAGCGTCGAGCAGACGAAGGTGTTCGAGGCGGCGGAGCTGTTCGCCCGCGTCGAGGGCACGCTGCCCGCGCCGGAGAGCAGCCATGCCATCCGCGTGGCCATCGACGAGGCGCTCAAGTGCAAGGAAACGGGCGAGGCCAAGACCATCGTGTTCGGCCTCACCGGTACCGGCTATTTCGACATGGTCGCCTACGGCCGGTTCCATGACGGGGAGATGACGGACTATATCCCGACCGATGCCGATCTGGAGAAGGGCTTTGCCGGTCTGCCGCCGGTACCGGCCGATCTGTAAATCGGGATCATCCAGACCAGCCGGCGAGCGGCAGGGGCAAGACCTCTGCCGCTCTTTTCTGCCGAAAATCGGTTTCGCGTTGACCCCCGGCCGCTCCATGCGGTATACTGAACACAACGCCAAAAGCAAACGGCAGCGGTTAGGTTTCACGTGCGCGGGCAGCACACAGGTAAGGAAACGTTCTATGCGCCGAGCGCCATGATGGTTTTGCGGATGCGCCTTTGGCCGCGCAAGGCCTGCGCAAAGACCGCTGCACGCACCCGGGTATGCTTGCGCGGCGCGTGGCTGCGCATCCGCTCAGCGGCGGATCTGCAAACTTGCGGATGAAACGGCGACCGGGCGCTATGGGAGCGGGATGGCGGAAGAGCGGATGAACGGATCATAGCGGGGAGTGGAGCACCGATGGCAAAGGATAAGGAAAAAACGGTTTTTCTCTGCGGAGAATGCGGCTATGAATCGCCCAGATGGATGGGCAAGTGCCCGGCCTGCGGCAGCTGGAACACGCTGGTGGAGGAAACGGCGGTATCGGTGCGCCTGCCGCAGCAGCGCGGCAGCGTCCAGCGGCTTTCCGACGTATCGGTGATGAACGCCGCGCGCGTCTCCACGGGCATGTCCGAGCTGGACCGCGTGACCGGCGGCGGTCTGCTCGCGGGCATGGTGGTGCTGCTCGGCGGCGACCCGGGCATCGGCAAATCGACGCTGCTCATGCAGGCGGCCGATTGCCTCGCCGGCAAGGGCAGCGTACTGTACGTTTCGGGTGAGGAAAGCGCGGCGCAGCTCAAGCTCCGGGCCGATCGGCTGCGGGTGCAGAACGATATGCTGCTGCTGTGCGACACGTCTCTGGAACACGCGCTCGAGCAGGCAAAGGCACAAAAGAGCGATTACCTGATCATCGACTCCATCCAGACCATGACCTGCGAGGAATCGCAGAGTGCGCCCGGCAGCGTGTCGCAGGTGCGCGCCGCCACGGCCATGCTCACCCGATATGCCAAGGAGAACGGAGCCGCCGTGCTCATCGTTGGCCATGTGACCAAGGATGGGGCGATTGCCGGCCCGCGCGTGCTGGAGCATATCGTGGATACGGTGCTGTATTTTGAGGGCGACCGGCACGCAGGGCTGCGCCTGCTGCGCGCGGTGAAGAATCGTTTCGGCTCGACCAATGAGATCGGGGTGTTTGAGATGTGCGATTCCGGCATGCGGCAGGTGGTCGATCCGTCCCGGCTGTTTCTCTCCGGGGCCAACGCGGTCGGCTGCGCGGTGACCTGCGCCATCGAGGGCTCGCGGCCCATGCTTGCGGAGGTGCAGTCGCTCCTGATCGATACGGCGTTCGGCAGCCCGCGCCGCACGGCGGCCGGTGTGGACGGCGGCCGGCTGAGCCTGCTGCTGGCGGTGCTGGAAAAGAAGGCAAAGCTCAAGCTGTCGGATAAGGATGTGTACCTCAACGTGGTCGGCAACCTGCGGCTGGAGGAGCGCGGCGCGGACCTGGCGGTTGCGCTCTGCATCGCCTC